>JAVHRY010000001.1:0-1288 GCA_036171915.1 Elusimicrobiales bacterium
TGCAGGTGCTGGACTTTGTGGCGCAAATGCATAAGCGCTACCGCGTGGACCGTAAGTTTGCCGCGCTGCTGCCGGGGACCCGCTTTAATATCGAGAAGGAAATCGAGCACGGCTTCCCGCACGTGCCGCCTGGCTGCTCTATCCATTTGGAAAAACAGGCAATGGAGGCCGTGCTGAAGAATATCAAAGCGGCTTATGCCAACCTGGGGACATATATCCCCGAGACCATGCAGACCTTCAGGCAGGATACGGGCAAGGAACTTACTTTCAAGAACTATCTGGATTGCTACGCCATAGAGCCGGCGCGCCTGCTTGGTGACCGCACCTGGACGCAGTGGAAGGCCGCCGCGGGTGTGGCGCCGGCCCCGGTTGACCCGGACCTAGCCGTTCTTGGCGCTGCCGTAGCCCGCGCTTGCCAGCTCACCGCGCCGGGTTATCTTGGTGCCGTTAAAAACCTGCCGCAGTCCGGTCTTGGTCTTATCGGTGAGGATTCTGCCGCGGCTAATATGCTGTACTCCCTGCTTTGGGAGAAGAAAGGCGACAGCGGGGTTTCGGAACTATTGCCGAGGCCTTCCGGCGGCTCGAAGCTAACCCCAGCATCCTTGCCGACCTGCGCGAGGTTGCCGATTACCAGATGGACGTTACCCGGTGCGCCGGCCATAAGCCTTACCCGCTGCCCCTGGAGCTGCACGGCAATTACACTAACAACTAAATACAGGCGGCCTTCGGGCGGGATACCTTCAACGATTCCACGCAGCGCGGCGTTGGCGTGCTGCATTTCCCGGACAAGAAGGCATACGCTTTGCTTATCACCCTGAATAAAAGCGACAAGGATTTTTCGGCGTCCACGCTGTACAAGGACTACCCGATTAATTTGACCCACATGCACTGGGAGTCCCAAAGCGGCACCACGCAGGCCAGTATGGCCGGCCAGAACCTCATAAACCACGCCACGCGCGGCTATTCTATTTATCTGTTCGTCCGTCTCAATCGGAGCAACGGCCCGCTCACCGCCCCCTTCCAGTTCCTCGGCCGCGGCACCCACATCAGCTACGAAGGCAACCGCCCCATCGCCATGGTCTGGCAGCTAGAGCACCCCATGCCCGCGGAGCTCCTGGAAGCCAACCGCGTAGGCGGCTAGTTCTTGCACCACTGGTGCAAGAATTAGGCAGGCCGAGCTACGCGTAGAATCCAAAGAGGTCGAATTCGACCTCTTTGAACCGAACCACACACAAAAATCACAGCTGTCCGGTTAAAAAATAGGAGGGAACCCTTCGTAATGGTAAAA
>JAVHRY010000002.1:0-1288 GCA_036171915.1 Elusimicrobiales bacterium
TTTTTTCATAAGCCAACTCCCCGCAGGGCTATCTCCGCCCTGCCGGCTATGCCCTCGTCGGAAAAGAATTCCTGCAGCAGGTCTTCAAGTTTAATCCCGCCCACGCTTTTAACCCTGTTGCGCTCCAATACCCCGCTCATCAGCATCGGCATTACCATCACAGGGACCAGCGTACCTACCAGATAAGGAAGCGAATGCTCTTTAACCGCGCTGCGCGGCCGGCACTGCCGGGCAAGTTCCGACAGGTGCCCGATATGCTCGGTAAAATTCCCGCTTAAAAAAAGGAAAGCCTCCCGCTTGCCGTAGGCCAGGTCCGCCAGCAGCAGCGGCAAGGCCTTTCTCATCTCGCGCGCGAACTTGCCCAGTTCCACCAGCGCTCCTTTTAATTTCTCCCTGGGTTCCCCCGCCACAGAGGTCTCCGAACGCAATTTAAGCATAAATTCGGCGTACACTTCTTTAAGGAGTATTTTCACAAAGGCCTCTTTGGAACCGAAGTAGTAGGCGAACATGCCGGTATTGACCCCAGCCAGACGGCAGGTCCCGCGCACGGTCAGCCCGGCCAGTCCTTTTTCCTGCAGGAGCTTGCGGCCCGCGGCCTTAATTTTCAGATCTGTACCGGATGTCGGTCTGGACATATGCCTCCGCTGTTTATTATACGTAAGTATAATTATACAAGCGGATAAGTATTTTGTCAAGAAAAAAAACGCGGGGACAGCGGGAAAAAGAAAATAAAAAACCGCCGCCCTTTGCAGGACGGCGGTTCTAAAACCGTTAAAGGATTTTAAATTACCACTTGTCGCCGTAGCCGCCGCCCTGGCCGCGTCCACCGCGATCACCGCCGCGTCCGCCGTCACGGCCGCCGCCGAAGCCGCCGGTGCGGGGGCGGGCTTCCATCGGGCGAGCCTCGTTAATGGTCAGCTTGCGGCCGCCGAAGTCGGTGCCGTTAAGCTTTTCCATGGCCGCCATGGCTTCTTCGTCATTCGGCATTTCAACGAAGCCGAAGCCGCGGGACTGGCCGGAGTACTTATCGGTGATCAGCTTGGCGCTGGTAACCTGGCCGTACGTCGCGAAAAGGGTGTTCATTTCCTCTTCAGTGGTCTTGAAGGGCAATCCGCCCACATATATTCTCTTGCTCATTGTATTATTCTCCTAGCAACTTTCATACCTGTCTCAACTCTCTCTGCTCTATCTCTTCCTAATGTTGCTTGGTAGAATAGGCTTCGAAAACTTGAGTTCGGGTTCAACTACCCCAATATTATGACATTAATCCGCCCGAAGGTCAAGCGAA
>JAVHRY010000003.1:0-5888 GCA_036171915.1 Elusimicrobiales bacterium
CTACAGAGCAATTTATATGCCAAGCTTAAGAAACAGGCCATTTTTCCGGTTTCATAGCGTAAATATATGGAAAGGCAGGTGAGAAAGGGACTCTTAGGCCTTACATATTTTCACATGAAAATATATATTTTCATATGAAAATGCGGCTGAGCAGCTTTTTTAACTAGACCGCGCGGCCTACCGGGGCCATGTAAACCACGAACTCGTCGCTGCCGTCCAGGCCCAATAGCTCGTCGGCCAGCTTCTGGTCGTAGGCGCCTACGGCGCAGGTGCCGCAGCCTATGGATTCGCAGGCAAGGTACAGGTTCTGGCACAGGTGCCCGGAGTCCTGCAGCATCAGGCGCGCGGCTTCCAGCGTGTAGCGCCACTCGGTGCGGTAGGGCACCGCGCTCCACAGGAAAGCCACGGCACAATTGGCCATAAAGGGTTTATTACGCGAGGCGGCAAGCACTTTGGCCGGCAGATCCTCCAGGGCGGGCAGCCGGGCCAGCTTGTGGTCCAGCGGCTGGTAGCGGTAAAGGCCCGGCTTAAGGCCGTTCACGCTGTATACCGCCAGGTAGGTCTCGAAAGGGTGCATGGCCCCGCCGGAGGGCACCGTGCGCAGCGTCATCCCCGAGGCGGTAAGCTTGCGCACGCCCTGCGTGGCCCACAGTAGATACGAAAATTCTTCCAGCGTAAGCGGCGCGGCGGTAAAGCTGCGGCGGCTGGCGCGGTCGGCGATGCAGTCGAAGATATCCGGCTTCTTAAGCACGGACCGGTCCGGCTTGGGCAGGGCCACGCCGGCATCGCCCTGGGCGTAGGGCTTTTGCAGCGGCCCGCGCGGCAGCCCGCGCGCCTGGTCGCACTCTATCTTGTCCAACTTGTAAAAAGCGCTTTTTACAAAATCGCGGTTCTTCAAAGTCTGCTTTCCTGCCTGTTCGTTAACGCCTGGCATCGTCCCTCCCCGTTCACCGCAATAATTACCATTATAGATAACGTGCGTATCCGCGTCTATATGCTCTATGGTAAACCAGGTCTTCATGAACTTGTCCCTAGTAAAATGTACCATTTTGCTAATCTAAACAAAATGGCGCCCGTTATCCGCGGACCAGATATTTTCCCCGTGGTCCCTTTGCGCCTGACGTGCCGCCATTGCCGAACCCTTCCTCCAGCAGTAGTGCGACCTGCGCCGGGGACGGCAGTTCTCCCTTTAAATTATCCGGCAGGGTTTTGCACACCTTGTACGTGGAAACCCCGATGGGCTTTCTGGATTCGCGCAGGGAATATTCAACTATCATCCGCTTCTTGCTCTTGCAGATAACTATCCCGATGGACGGGTTTTCCTCAGGCGTTTTAACCAGTGAGTCCAGCGCGGCCAGATAAAACTGCATCTTGCCTATGTATTCCGGCATGAACTCGCCAACTTTAAGCTCCACCGCAACAAGGCATTTGAGATGTCTGTGGTATAGGAGGATATCTATGAAATATTCCTGCCCGTCCACCTCAAGCCGGTACTGGCTGCCGGCAAAAGTGAACACACCGCCCATTTCAGTTAGGAACTTGTTCACCTTTGAGATCAGGGCGCGCTCAAGCTCTTTTTCACTGTACTCTTCTCCAAGCTCCAGAAAGTCGAAGGGGTATTCGTCCTTAACCGCCAATTTAGGCTGTCCGAGCAATTTCGCAGGCACTACGGCCTGAAAGTTGGTCTGGTTGTACAGATAATTGCGGAAAGTTCCGCTCTCAATATGCTGCGCCAGAGCAATTTTAGTTCAGCCGTGCTTAGCCGTCATGCGCAGGTAGAACTCGCGCTTGTAAGGCTCCTTACAGCGCTGCAGAACTATCAGGTTTTGGGACCAGGCTATTTGTGCAACCAATGGTTGCACTTTTGTCTCAGTGCGATACGCGAGGTAGAACTGCCGCATATAGAAAATATTCCTGAGGGAGAAACCGGTTATATCCGGGAACTCGGCGCGAAGGTCCAAGGCCAGGCGCTCGGCGATGGCGTCCCCATGCCCGGCGCTCCCTTGCCGCTCTACGATTATCCGGCCTATGTCCCAATAGAGCGTGACCAGCTCTTTGTTGACCACACGCAGCGCCGCGTACTGCGCCGCGCGCACGCGCTGCTTAATATCCGCCAGCAGCGTGCCGTAACCGGGAACAATTTCTTTAGCCATAAATCCCCCTTCCCGCATAAATAGCACAGCAGAGCATCCCGACAGCGTCGTGTCGGGTTTGTTCGGGAAATTTTTAAATATTTGGAATATCTCCGGGCAGTTCAGCCGCCGTCGTCCGCGCAGTATTTCTGCACGGTTTCTTTTATGCGGGGAGGAACTCTCCGTCCTGCTGCCGCTTACTCTGGTCAGCTGGAGCTCTTGGGTTGAGGACGCTGCCCCTTTTATTTGGCTTCACTTTTTGTGAAACGGCGCCCGTCCCAGCGCCAGGTGTATTTAAACTGATCTACCGTGGTCGACTTATGCTCTACAGGCGGCGGTTCCTGCCCCGGCACATCCGGGCCGGAATAATCGTAAAAAGACCGTGTTCTTTCGCCGCCGATAAAAACAGTATTCGAGGAAGCAGTTATTGTGAAAGTACTATGGGTTAGGTCGTCCAGGCCGGCGCCAAAGTCGTCCGTCTGGTTGTCGTCATTCTCCACAAGTTCCCTGAAAACTTCCCTGACGGCAGCGGAGGATACTAAATACCCCAGGAGTTCCTGGTTGGTTTTAACAAAGCCGCCGCCGCAGCACGGATTCTCGCCGGTGTCCGTCCTTTTTACAAAATATATATGCGCTAATCGGTCCTTATCCGAATCCACGCCGGTGAAACTGTAAAGTCCGATCTTTTCATATTCAACCAGGGAATCGGTATCTTTCCATTCCGGGTTCGAGTCCGGGAAATAGGTCGTCGCTTTAGTATGAAACATCAGCCTGTCGCTGTGGTCGCCAAGCCCGCCATTGTCCTCGAAATGCTGCCGCGAATAGCAGCCATAGATCACCATATCCGCCGTTAGCCCGTCATCTATGGTTTTCTTTAGGTTCACGTCGTATTGCCCCGAAGCGGACAAGAAGGCCTTCTCCAGTAATACTATGGAGGAATCCTGGTTGGCTGAACCCCAATCGGTAATAAAGGCCTTGCATTGTTTATAATCCGAATCCGGGATGCATTTTAACAGGTCCATAGAATCGCAAGCGCCGGCGGATGTTCCCAGAACCAGAAGTATGACTGTTGTTGCCTTTAAAACTTTCATCATCCCACCTCGCTCCAGGTTTACTTTCAAAAGGGTGCCTCTGTGTAAGAGATGCGCTCCTGGAAACTTACGCTTTCAACTTTTAATCCGCGCAGTATTTCTGCACGGTTTCTTTTATGCGCGAGAAAGTCTCGGTCCTGCTGCCGCTCACTATGGTGAGGTTCTTTTTGGCGCGGGTCATGGCTACGTAGATCATGCTGGCGTTCTCGCGCTCGTTCAGGTAGTCCAGCGGGAAGGTCTCCAGGTTCATGAAGTAGACCTTCTCGAACTCCAGGCCCTTGGCGGAGTGCACGGCGCTTATGAGCACGCGGTCCTGGGCGGCGTCGTAATCCTTTTTTAAAGCGGCGTCCTTCACCAGCCGTTTGAAATCCGGGGCCCAGAGTTTTTGAGGCGATTCATCTATCACTACTGAAAGTAAAGGAATTTATACGTTGTATTGCGTTCGGGAACGCCAGTTTGACCCTGCGCGAATTTTCCGCGAAATGGAATTCATATCCTTCGGGCTCAGCAATCTTCCTTAAAACTGTCGCGTAAACGCTTGGCGGGGTTCTCAAAAACTACGGCTTCCGGGTTGAATTTCTCCGGATTCCAGCCGTCCAGCCAGGTCAATAGCGCCAAGGCCTCGTCATCCTCATCCGGAATAGTCTTATTGGCCACCGCCTCTACACAGCCCACGTAGCCGGAGAGCCCGCCGCAATCCTCCGGAGGGCAGGCCCGCTGCCCGGCCAGGCACACCGGGTATTTCATACCGGCCTTTTTAAGCTGTATATCCTCAAGCAGCACTTCGTGCCGCCAGCCGTCACCGAAATCGTACTCGTAAATAGCGGAAGCGTTTTCCTTTTTAAAGAATTTAGCAAGCATGATCTCCGTGGTGAAACCATACGGTTTTTCATGCAGGTCCTCAACCGCATAAGGCGACTCAATGCGGATTTTGTGTTTCCCCTGTATTTCATAGGCGTGCAGGTGGCTGTCGGTCCAGCCCATGGCGTTCTGGATCGCCACATGCAGATCGTAGAAAGTGTAGTAAGCCGGCACCTGTAGCCGCCGCCATACCGGAGGCTCCGCGCCGATCAGCGTAATCTTAAACTGGAAGACAGTTTTGAACGGCCCCTTGCGCGGCAGGGTAAACGAGAATTCCTTATTATCAGCCATCGAGTCCCCCACTATATCATTTTCAGGTTCAACTACACGGCAGACATTCTTGCCGCACGCTTTGCATTTACCTCTAAGGAGCAGGTCTTGGTCTGTCATTTCCGCGGTCTCCAGGACAATCTGACCGGAGCCACGGCAATTACCACACCACACATTTGCCAGGATATTTCCTTGTGCCTCTTGGGGAATCCGTCCCCATCGCCTTGCAGCCGCAGAGGTAAATTTAGCGGTCATTTTACATCCCCGCCTTTCAGGTATTTAGCGAACGCCTTGTCGAAATCCGAAATGTAGTCGCGGTCCTGCTGAACCCTGAACTTTTCATATTCAGCATGGGCTTTTGTTTCCGCTTTTTCATGGGAGATCCGGCCGGCGTCGGGCAGGCTTTTCTGGTCCGTGTAGTTCAGAAACTTTTCCACATACACAAGCCAGTCCTTCATTGTCATAACCTTCCGGTTCAACGCCCTCAGCTCGGCGAAATCAATGAACATCCCCACCAGTCTGTCCAGCTTGGAAAGCTCTGTTTTGTTCAGGTAGTTTTTAGCGACGGTCACATCGCTTTTAAGAATTTTGTCCTTTGGCGCGTTCTTCCAGGTGGTCAAGCCCATGAACGGTTTTTTACTGTCCGCGCGGTTATATACAATTTCCGCCGCGGTGTGGCCGGTAACGGCAAAGTGCAGCTTGTTCTGGACGATCCGGTAGAAAAACTGCGTTTCCTCGCTGTTGCCCCGGTAGTCGCTGCTGCACTGCTCAAAAACATCGGCTATCTTTTGATAAGCGCGCCGCTCGCTGGCGCGTATCTCGCGTATTTTCTCCAGCAATTCATCGAAATAATCTTTCCCGAACGGCCGCCCGTTCTTAAGCATTTGGTCATTTACCACAAAGCCCTTAACGATATACTCGCGTAAAGTGTTTGTGGCCCAAATGCGGAACTGGGTGGCTTTTACTGAGTTTACGCGGTAGCCGACCGCAATAACGGCATCCAGATTGTAAAACTCTACCTCGCGCGAGATCTGGCGGCCGCCTTCTATTTGAACTGTTTCCATTTTGGAAATAGTTGCGCCCTGAGTCAATTCTCCGCTGTCATAGATATTTTTGAGATGTTTGGATATCGCCGGGATCTTGACGGCAAATAATTCAGCGATAGTCTTTTGGGTCAGCCAGAAATTGTCCTTCGCGAAATAAACATCCACCGTAACCTTGCCGTCAGGCGCGGTATAGAGAACTATCGGGTTTTGCTTGCGCGGTTCTTTGTTTCCGTCGGTCATATATTCCTCACTATCAGCTTTTGCTCAAACCGATGCCTGCTTATTTAAAAATAGTATAGCAGATGAACCCGACAACCGTCTGTCGGGTTGGTTTGGGGAATTTTTTGGATATTTGGAAGGCCGCCGGGCAACTCAGTCAGCATCTTCCGCGCAGTATTTGGCCACCGTCTCGCTTATGCGGGTGAAAGTCTGCGTCCTGCTGCCGCTCACTATGGTGAGGTTCTTTTTGGCGCGGGTCATGGCTACGT
>JAVHRY010000004.1:0-23086 GCA_036171915.1 Elusimicrobiales bacterium
TGCTGCCCGGCGGGAAGATGCTCGCCACGGCTTCCGTTACCGGCGAGCCCGCGGCGCTCCAGCGCCTGGCCGACGCCCTGCGCGCCCTTAAAGGCGTAACCTACGGCGCGTTCTCCATAATAGCTCCTATCTAGAAAAGGCTAAAGCCTGCTCCGATGAAAACCACAATAACCGCGGTCTTGTTTTTTTCTCTCTGCCCCGTCTTAATGGGGGCCGATATCGGCATCACCGTCGTGACGCCCTCCAGGACCGCCCAGGCCATAGGCGACGTGCCGGGCGCGGTGGAGGTGATAACCGGCGGGCAGCTTGAAAGCTCCCCCGGGGTAACGCTGAACGATAAGCTCGTCAATATAATCCCCGGCGCCGTCAGCAGCCGGGCGAACGGCATCTATTCTTTCACTTCGGCGGTAACGCTGCGCGGCCTGCCGGCCTCCGACCAGGGGCGCACGCTGGTGCTGCTGGACGGGGTACCGGCCAACACGGGCGCTACCGGCGCGGTGAACTGGAACAGGCTGGCCGCGGAGGAGATCGACCGCATAGAGGTGTTCAAAGGCCCGGTTTCTTCGCTCTACGGTTCCAACGCCGCGGCCGGGGTCATAAACGTTATAACCAAAAAAGCCGCGCCGGGCTACAGGCTGGGCGCCTCGTACGGGACCTACAACACCTTCCAGTCTTTCGCCGGCGCGGGCGTGAAGATAAAGAACCTGTCTTTGTCCGCGGACGGCGGCTACCTGAGCAGCGACGGTTATAACTCTACCCCGAAAGCGTTGAGGGCTGCGCCGGACTACACAGTGAATAAATACGCGCGCGAGAAGAACGTTTCCGCCAAAGCCTCGCTGGACCTGGGCGGCTCCGGCATAGTGGAAGCCCAATATTCGCGCGACGAGGGGCTCCGCGGCGAGGGCACGCGCATCCGCACCGTGGACGGCGTGAGCAGACAGTACGATACCGATTTCGCGCGCGCCGCCTGGCACGGCGATAACGGGGGTCTGGCCTGGCAGACCCAGGCTTATTACCAGCTTGAAAATTACTCACGCCTGAACGAATCCGTTAAGAGCAATGTTTACAGCCGCACGAACACGGACGCCAGCCGGCAGGATACCGGCGGCCAGGCGGCGGTTTCCCTGCCTTTGGCCGGGGTTAACGCCACGGTGGGGGCCGACTACAAACTCGGTTCCGCGGGCGCCATAGACCATAATGTGGCGCCAGCACCCAGCTATGACGACAAAAACCGGGGCCGGATTAGCCAGTACGCCCCCTACGCGCAGGCGGAAAAAAAGTTTCTTTCCGACAGGCTGGAACTTCTGGCCGGCCTCCGCTACGACAACGCCACCTACTTCGACGGTTTCTTCAACAATCCGTCGAATAACGCCTATAAACTGGTTAACGGCCCCCAGAGCAGCCGTTACTGGAACCGTTTTTCCCCGAAACTCGCCGCCAGCTGGCAATATTCGGCGGGAACCGATCAGTACATTTCGTACGGGCGGGGGTTCAGGCCTCCGTCGCTTGAGGATATGTGTCTGACCTTATTGAAGAAAACCGTGCTGAACATAGCGAACCCGGACCTTAAACCTGAAACGATAGACACCGTGGAGACAGGCTTCAAGCTGGCCCCGCTGCCGGGCTTATTCGTGGACCCCGCCGCCTATTACACCATAGGCAGGGATTTTATCTACACTGCCAATCTCAGCGCCACCCTGGCGCAAAAGCGGAATATCGGCAGGGTGAAAATATACGGGGCCGAACTCCCTGTAAAATACTACGTCAATAACCTGTCCTTTGCCGCGGCTTATGCCTGGTCCGACAGCAGGATCGAGGATGCCCCGGGCTATACCGCGCTGGAAGGCCGGACCCTTACCAATTCCCCGCATGCTACGGCATCCGCATCGGTAGGGTTTAAAACCGCGCCGGCCGACCTGATGCTGGGGTGGATCTATAAATCCAAACAGTTCACTAAAGACGACAACAGCGAGTGGGTCAGGGGCTACCATGTGTTTTCCGCGTCGGCCGCGCGCGCTTTCACCCGCAATACAAGCGCGAAGCTCTCGGTGGAAAATATCTTAAACGAGCGGCATCAGGAAGGTTTCGTCATCGCGCCGCCTTCCTCCGCCAGCATCCCGGATCTCGCCCCCGGCAGGACCGTCACGGTTTCGATGCAGGCTAAATTCTGACATATGAAAAACACGCGCGCGGCGGAACGGAGCTTTGTCTGGCGCAAGGCTGCCGTGCTGGGCAGCCTCTGGGCGGCCTCCGAAATTGTGCTGGGCAGTTTCCTGCACAACGCGCGCGTGCCGTTCACCGGCGAATTCCTTACCGCTATAGGCATAGCCATCCTGGTGGCCGGGCACCGGCTGTGGCCGGAGCGCGGCCTGCTTTGGCGTACCGCCCTGGTCTGCGCGGCCATGAAATCAGTCTCGCCCAGCGCTTCCATCTTCGGGCCCATGGCGGCCATCTTCATGGAAGGCCTGCTGGCCGAGGCCGGGGTACGGCTGCTGGGCGGGAACATCGCAGGCTACCTGCTCGCCGGCGGGCTGGCCATGAGCTGGCCGATAGTCCACAAACTGCTTAGCCTGCTTATCTTCTACGGGCCGGATACTATAAATATTTACCTGCGCGGGGTAGACTGGCTGCGCCTGCGCCTGGGTTTAGGGCCGGGCAATTTATGGGTGCCGCTGCTGGGGCTGCTGGCGGCCTACTTCCTGGCCGGCATGGCGGCCGCGTCCGCCGGACTGCGCTCAGGTAGAGGAAAGGGGCCCGGCGCGGTTACCGCCGCGGCGCGTCCGAAGCTGAAGCCGCGCGCCGCCGGCGCCGAGCCACGGCGCGAATATTTCATAACCGCGCTGGTCCTTCATCTCGTTTTCGTGGCTGCGGTGATGGCCGCCGGCCGCAATGTCCCGGCGGCGGCGCTGCTGGCCGCGGCGGCTGTTTACGGCTCTATCTGCGCGCGTTATTACCCGCGCGCCCGGGCGCTGCTCGGCCATGCCGGCGTCTGGGTGGGGGTGCTGGGCGCTTCGGTAATAGCCGGGTACGCGCTGGGCAGCGCGGAGGCCGGGTTTTACATGGCCTTAAGGGCCTTCCTGCTTACGCTGGCTTTTGCGGCTATCGGCAGCGAGCTGCTTAACCCGGCCATCCGCCGGCTGCTCGAGCGGCTGGGCGGCGGGGTATTGTTCGAAACCCTGGAATACGCTTTCAGCGCGCTGCCGGGGATAATCGCCGGGCTACCCACGGGGCGCGACTTCGCCAGGCGGCCTTTGACCGTTATCGGCGAGGCCGTGGCGCGGGCCCCGTTCTTCCTCGACGCCATCACGAAGCCCCCGGTCTTCGTGATAACGGGCGGCCACGGCAGCGGCAAGAGCGAACTTGTGGCGGAGTTGGCGCGGCTGCTGCGGGAGGACGGCCGGAAGCCGGGCGGCATCTGCGCGGCCGGTCTCTGGGAGAACTGCACGCGTTCCGGTTTCGACCTTGTTGACCTGGCTTCCGGCAAGCGCGTTCCGCTATGCAGGCGCGGCGTTGCCGGTACGGGAGTTACCACCGGGGAATTCGGTTTTTTCCCGGACGGGCTGGCAGCCGGGGCCCTGGCTCTTTCCGCGGAAAGCGCGGCCGCGGCGGACTTGATATTTGTGGATGAAGTGGGCTTTCTGGAACTGGAAGGCGGCGGCTGGGCCCCGGCGCTGGAGCGGCTGCTGCGCGGCCCCCGGCGCCCGCTGGTCCTTGTGGTCCGCGATTACCTGCTGGACAAGGTCCTCGCGCGCTGGGCGCTGGCCCCGGCCGCGGTCTTCCAGGCGGGGAAGACCTCGCCGGAAGCGGCCGCGGAGATAGTTAAAAAACTGCTGAAGCGCGGGTAGCGCGGGCCGCGGTGCTACTGTTTTGCCGGCGGGGGAGTCCAGGTTATCAAAGCTTTTCTTACCGAGGTCACCTGCCGGACCTTGCCGTTCTTCGCCAGTCTCTTAATTCCTTATATGCAGGTAACTCCGCCTGGCGGGAAAGGCAGCAACCGGCGCCTTTACCTCGGTCAAGCCGCACGGCAGCTGTCGTTGCCGGGGGACAATAGCGTGTTGACAGGGGAGTTTTTGTACCTTACACTATAGGCGGGAGGCGCAATCATGGTAAAAACAGCGATACATTTGACGGAGGGGTTTTATAACGGGCTTAAATACCTGGCTGTTGAGTCGCATCGCCATATTGGCGGTCCGCTCAAAACCGTCTCTTTTTGTAAGGCCATCACCGTTGCCTTTGCCCTGCTGGCGGCCGCCGCGTTCGCGCCGGCTCTTGCCCAGGACACCGCGGGCCAGAACGCGCAAAAGCCCAGGAAACTGACCCCCTTTAAATGGGATAAGTCAGTGCCGTTAAATGCGGGGGAACAGCCCGCCGTCCCCGCCGAACCCCCCGTTCCCCGAAAAGAATCCGAGGACGCTTGGGTTTGCGAAAAGAACATCGTCCATCCGTCGCCCGCGCCGGCCGATATGAAAGCGGAGGCGGTCATGAGTTTAGGGAACATCGGGATGGGCAGCCGGCACTGCTGGCGGAAGTCGGACCCGGCGCACGTGGTCGATAGGCCGTTCCGCATGTACGATTCCATCGGCGAGGCGATACGGGATTCCGCGAATCAGGGCTTTCCTCCGCTCAAAATGAAGGCGCCGGTAAAGAAGAAGCATCGAAAAACCGCCGCCAAGGGAGCGCCCGCCAGCCCCCGGCCCAAACCGGCGCTGCCCGCCGCAGAGGACATCGCGGTGAAGGGTGGCACTCCTCAACTCCTGCGGGATCCCTGATAGGGTGGCGGTGAAGGGAACGGCCCCACGGAAAGATAATGCTTTGTGCTGCGCTTACGGGCTCCAGTTGGGGGTTAAGGAACTTCACCTTCATTGACGTCTTTGAGCGGGCAAGACGGGCGGTGTTGTCGCCGGAATTCTCCGGCGGCTGAAACTCCGGAGGAACCGTTTAAAAGCACGCCCTCAGTGTCGATGGCGTGCATAACTTTTGCCAAAAAACTGATTTAGCGCGATTCCGGCGCCAAACACGCGTAAAAATTCGCGACCTGCCGGAGAAAAATATAAACTTAAAGTCGGAAGATTAAACCCGAAAGTAATTCGGCCCTGTTTTTAATCTTAGCGGAGGATTCGGGTATAAAAACAAAAAGCGGGGCGGTTTCCCTGAATTTTGGCCAAGCGCAGTCCTTGACCCGCCGGCCCCGAGTTGCTAAACTGTGGATATTGGCATATGCCAATAATCAACATGGCGCGACCTTTTAAGAACAGGAAAATCATTTCAGAGCCCAGGGCTTACTATTTTAAGCCGCGGGCCGTGCCGCTCTGCGAGCTGGAAGAGGCAACACTGTACCTGGACGAGTTCCAGGCCCTGAAGTACGTGGAGCTGGACGGCAAAGACCAGGCGGCCGCCGCCGCGGCCATGAAAATTTCGAGGCAGACTTTCGGAAATATCCTCGCTTCCGCCCGGCGGAAGCTGGCCGACGCCGTGGTGAACGGCAAGGCCCTTAAAATAGAAGGCGGGCCTGCGGGAATGGCCCGCCCGACTTGTAAAAGGAAAAACAAATGAATATCTGTGTACCAGTGGAAAACAACGATGGGCTTAACTCAAAGGTTTACGGCCACTTCGGCAGCGCGCCGTTCTTCGCCATCTGCGACACCGCGGCTGGCAAGGTGGAGTTCCTGGACAACGGCAACCAGCACCATGAGCACGGCCAGTGCAACCCGCTGGGCGCCATCGCCGGCAAGTCCGTTGCCGCCATCCTCGTCGGAGGCATCGGCGCCCGCGCGCTGGAGCACCTGAACGCCGGCGGGATAAAGGCTTACCGCGCGCCCCAGGGCCCGCTTTCCGCCGCGCTTGAAATGTTCAAAAAGAACGAACTTACAGAACTGCTTCCTTCGGATTGCTGCAAAGGACATAGCTGCCATTGAGCGGACGCGGCAGAACGTTGCGCCGCGCGGGCCGGGGAAACCGGCCCCGCGGGTTCGGGGCGGACATCGGATATCTAATATGGATAAAGAGAGATCTTTAATAGCGCGCGCCCAGACGGGAGATAACAAGGCTTTTGAGGAATTGGTCCTGAAGTATAAAGACCGCCTTTACGGCATTGCCTCCAGCGTATGCGCCAGAATGCCCTCGGAAACGCAGGATGTGGCGCAGGAAACCTTTATCTCCGCGCTCAAGCATATCAACTCTTTCAAGGGAAACGCCGCTTTCGGCACCTGGCTTTACCGCATTGCCGCCAATAACTGCTGGCAGCGGTTCCGCAAAGTGAAAACCGAGCGGCTCGCCGAAATGCCGGACGAGAACAGCAAGGGGCACCCTTCCCGCTCCTGCGTGAACGAGAACGCGCTTAAGAGCGAACTTTCCCGGGCGGTAAGCAAAGCCCTGGCCGACATGCCGCCGATCTACCGTATGGCCGTAACTCTCTGCGATATAGAGGGCATGACCAACGCGGAAGCGGCTGCGCGCCTTAAGATCTCCGGTTCCGCCATGAAAACCCGGCTGCACCGCGCCAGGGGGCTGCTGAAGAAGCCGCTTGCGGCTTTCCGCTGAAGGCCCGCCGCGGCGTTGACTGTAACTTCCCTGAATCCTTTTACTTCACGGCGCATCTAACTGATAGAAGCACGCCCGCGCGCAGCTGTTCGCGGAGGGCGGCGGCAGTTATCAGGAGGAACCGACCGTGGAAAATCTAACCTTGGATTCTTTTAAAGCAAAAGTTTACGATTTCGAAGCGGGTAAAGACTGGAAATTCGCCGGGGCAAAGCCCTGTGTCGTGGACTTTTATGCCGACTGGTGCGGCCCCTGCAAGATGCTCTCTCCGGTGCTGGCCGAGTTGGCTGCGAAATACGCCGGGAAACTGGATGTTTATAAAGTAAACACCGACGAGCAGCAGAAGCTCGCTTCCCTCTTCGGCATCCAAAGCATCCCTACGCTGATTTTTATACCGCTGTCCGGCAAGCCGCAGATCTCCGCAGGAGTGCTGCCGAAGGAAACCCTGGAAAAGGTCATTGCGGACGTGCTGGGGGTTAAATAACGGCGGGCAGGCGGCAAAAGTTCAGTTCAAGAAAGGAGTTTTCATGGAATTACCTTCAAGCATCTCCGGTTTCCTTCCTTATGTCCTGCCAGTGGCGTTTGTGGTCTTCCTGCTGCTCCGGAATCTGCGCTATAAGAGAGTGAAGGGCGAACTTCCGGGGCTGATAAAAGAAGGCGCGCTCGTGGTGGATGTCCGCTCGCCGGAAGAATTCTCCTCCTGTTCGTGCCCGGGAAGCCTTAATATCCCGCTCGCGGCGCTCGGGGCCAGGGCCGGGGAGCTGGATAAAGAAAAAACCATTATCCTTTGCTGCGCCTCCGGAGCGCGCAGCGGCATAGCCGCCGGGCTGCTGAAGCGGCAGGGGTTCAAGAAAGTAATTAATGCGGGCCCCTGGCAGAATACGCTCCAGGCCGACCGGCTCCGCTCGGGGGAAGATAAGAGGTAGAATAGCGGCATGGAGCTGAAAGACAACAAGGACCACTGGTACGACGGCTGGATCTACGACGCGCTGGTGGCGCCGAAGCTTGACGGGCTGTTCAGGCGGGCGCTCGAGCTCATAGAGCCCGGCGCCAGGGTTATAGATATCGGCTGCGGCACGGGGCGGTTCGCTTTCCTGGCGGCGGGCAAATGCGGGTCCGTGACGGGGGTAGACCTTTCAAGGCGGAACATCGACAGGGCCAACCTTATACTTTCCAGGAATTTAGATCCGAAGATGTCGTTCCAGCATAAGAGCGGCCTGGCCGCGCTTGCGGAAGCCGGGACACGTTACGATTACGCTGTCCTGACCTTCATTCTCCATGAAATTAACGAGGAAGAAAGGGCCGGCCTGCTGCGCGCCGCGGCCGGGGCGGCGGACAAAGTTATTGCAGGGGATTACCTTGTGCCCAAACCGGGGGGAGCCTGGGGCGCGCTGGCAACGGCGGTGGAATTCGCCGCGGGCCGGGAGCATTACCGGAATTACCGGAGTTTCGTGCGCAACGGCGGCCTGCGCGGCCTGGCCGGCCAGGCCGGCCTTAGGATAGTCAGAGAAATAAAGAACGAGCCGCCCACAAGCCACCTGGCTCTGCTGTCGAAGTAGACGGCGGAAGGGGGAGATAAAATGGAAACAGATATTGTCGTGATAGGCGCGGGCCCCGCGGGGATACAGGCCGCCATACATGCCGCCAGGAAAAAAGTCAAAACCATGGTGCTCGGAAAAATATCGCAAAGCAGCCTCGAATGGGCGCATGTCGAGAATTACTGCTGTATGCAGGGCGTAGCCCACGGCCGGGAGATGCTGATAGACGGCAAAAAACAGGCGGAGAAGTTTGGCGCCGTCTTCCTTGAAGAAGATATAACAGGCATTAAAAGCGAAGGGACCTCTTTTAAGCTGGCTACGGAAAGCGGCGCTTCTATTACCGCCAAAAGCCTCGTCTTCGCGTTGGGGATAAAGAGAAACACGCTTAACGTGAAGGGTGAAAAGGAGTACTACGGGAAAGGCGTAAGCTACTGCGTGGAATGCGACGCTAATTTTTACCGCGGCAAAAAAACGGCGGTGGCCGGCAACGGCAGCGCCGCGGCCTCCGGCGCCGTGCTGCTTACCGCCTACGCCGGCGAAGTTACGCTTATCGCGGATAAGCCGGATGTTAACCAGAAACTCTCCGGGCAGCTGGCCGACTGCGGGGTTAAGGTCCTGGCCGGCAACAAGATAGGAGAGATCCTGGGCGACGGCGCGAAGGTGACCGGGGTAAGGCTGTCCGACGCCGCCGAGCTGCCGCTGGACGGCGTTTTTATCGAACTGGGCGCCAAAGGCGCCATGGAGCTGGCGGTGCAGCTGGGTGTGCAGCTTGAGGGCGCCAAGTTCGACTATATTAAAACGGATAAAAAGCAACAGACCAATGTGGCGGGCATATACGCCGCCGGCGATATCTGCGGCGCCCCCTTCCAGATAGCGAAAGCCATAGGCGAGGGCTGCGTAGCGGGGCTGAACGCCGCGGACTATGTGCGCAACGAGGATAAAGTTAAAGCGTGATAAACGGCGAGTAAGGCAGGGTGTGTCTTCCGTCGGGATAACCGTTTTGCGCGGTTACCTGCCCAGGAGGCTGTAGAGGAGAATGGCGAGGACCAGCAGCGTGACGCCGACGTACAGCCGGTCTTTCTGCCTGGCGAAAGCGTAGACGGAAAAAGCCACGCGGGCCACGGGCGTGGCGATAAGGATCAGCAGCCCCAGCTGGATCAGGCCGCGCCCGCGCCCGGCGAAGGTTTCCCTTATTATGCCGCTTACGTTGCAGAAGTCCGGGGGCTGGGTGCGGAAAACGGCGTAATCCATCCGTGACTGGCCATGGCGGAACAGGTAGATGACGCCGCCTGCGGAGATTACGGCGGCCGCGGCGAGAACTCCCGCCCGGAGGAGATTGCCTATTGTGGTCTCCGTCTCGTGTTTTATCAGTTCCAGCTCTTGTTTTTCCATGTCAAATAAGGCCTTTCAGGCCCGTATAGATCATTTCCAGAGCCAGCACGAACAGCACCGCGCCGAAGATGGTCCGGAGCTTTTTAGTTTCGGCGTCGAACAGGTGCTTCGCCCCCAGGGACGAGCCGAGCAGCACCCCTAGCATGACCGGCATGGTGAGCCCCGGGTCTATGTAGCCCTGCCGCAGGTAGATCCCCGCGCTGGCCGCGGCGGTAACGCCTATCATAAAATTACTGGTGGCCGTGGAGACCTTGAACGGCAGGCGCATGGCCTGGTCCATGGCCAGCACCTTTACGGCCCCGGAGCCTATGCCCAGCAGCCCCGAAATGCCGCCGGCCAGGAACATCAGCCCGAAGCCGGAGGGGACGGACGTAACGTTGTAGGCTACGAGCCCCCCGCGCGCCGGGTAAGTGCCGTTCATCCCGAGCCTGGTGGCAAGCTTGTCCTGTTCTACCCGGGCGGAATTTTCGTCCCGGTGGCGGCTTGAAACGTAGGCCGAATGGAGCAGGACAAGGCCGAAGATAAAAGCTATCACGGTAGTGGAAAGGCGCAGCGCCAGAAAAGCGCCGACAAGGGCGCCGAGCGTGGTGGCGATCTCCAGGAACATCCCTATGCGGATATTGCTGAAGCCTTCTTTTACGTAAGCGGCCGCGGCGCCGGAGGAAGTGGCTATGACCGACACCAGCGAGGCGCCTATGGCGTAGCGGATATCCACGCCGAAGATAACGGTGAGCAGCGGGATAATCACTATGCCGCCGCCCAGCCCGGTGAGGGAGCCAAGGAAGCCGGCTCCGAAAGAGCCGGCGAAGATAAAGGCGGTAAAAAGCAGGATGCTCATTAATTACGACCTTCGGGCTGGTTGCTTCATCATCGCAATTTTATCATTTTAGGCGCCGGCTGATTTTTTGTAAAATTAACACAGATGGGCTTACTGAAAGAAAAAACCAGGCTGGTCTGCCTTTCCGCCGCGCTGCTGACAGCGCTGGCTTGGCCGGCCCACGAAGTTTTCGCCCATAACTCCGCGGACAACGACTGCCAGATCTGCGCCGTATCCCTTTCCCCGGAACTCAATTCCGACTGCGGTTCGGCGCTGCTGGCCGCTCCTGAAAATTTTACTTTACTGAAGCCGGAAGCAGCCCTGCTTTCGGCGGTTACCGGAGCCGTCCCCGTTTTCTACGGCCGGGCCCCTCCGGCTCTCTGATCAGCTAAAACCTAACCAATAAACTCCAGGCCTTCTTACGGCCTGGCTCCTCTGCATTAAGGGTGAATACCCGGGAGATCTCATGCTTAAGAAAATATGTATTTCCGCGTTCTGCTTTTTTTCGCTGTGCCTGGCCGCGCCTGGGGCCGCGGTGGCGGGCGTAGTAAATCCCGATATTTCGGTGATCGGCCAGCTGATCTATAAGTACCACAACGATAAGTCGGCGGAGGGCGCCTGTAAGCCTGCGCTGGACCTCGGCGAGACGGAACTGGTGTTCGATTCCTATCTGAACCCCTACGCCAAAGGTACCTTCGTGTTCACCGTGGGCCCTGACGGGCTGGGAACCGAGGAGGCCTATATCGAAGTGATAAAGGGCCTCCCCGACGGGCTGGCACTGCGCGGCGGCAAGTACCGCCTGGGGTTCGGCAAGCTGAACCCGGCGCATCCGCATACCTATTCGTTTATCGACGCGCCCCGCGTCCTGGGCGCCATGCTGCCGGGCGAGGACGGGTTCAACGATATCGGCGCCAGGGCTTCGTATTTCCTGCCGGTATCGTGGGCCTCGGAATTCTCGGCGGACATGCTTAAAGGCGCGGCGTTCCACCCGGACGAAACGGCGCCGGCGGCGGGCTGGCTGTCGCATTGGAACAATTCGCTGCTGCTGGGCGAGGCGACACCGGTGGATATAGGCGTTTCGGCCGCCCAGGGGACCAACAACGTGCAATGGCGCACGCGTACTTCGGTCTACGGCGCGGATATAAAGACAAAGATCCCGTTCTCCAGCCTGACGAACCTGACCCTGCAGGGCGAGTATTTCTACAACAACAGCGGCGTCGTAGTAGACACGACCACCGGCGACACCAGCCATATGGGCCGGCAGGGCTTTTACGCCTTTGCCGACTTGAAGTTCAAACAGCGGTGGAACGCCGGTGTGATCTACGACCAGTACAATCCTGCCGAGAACAAGAACCTGACCAACAGGGCTATAAAGGGTTTCGCCGGGTACTCGCTCCTCGAAGAAACCACCCTGCTCCGGCTTACCTATGAACAGTTCAAGCCGGAGAATTCCCCGGCCGTGCACACCGTGATGTTCCAGGTGCTGTTCAGCATGGGGCCGCATAAAGCTCACCAGTTCTAAAAAATAAGGAAGAAAAATATGAAAAGAATTTTAACAGCTCTAGTGTTCGCGATGGTTTCCGGCGCGCCCCTGGCGGCCGCCCAGCTCAAAGTCGCCGCCGCGCTGCCCGACCTGGGCTCTATAGCGGCTTACATCGGCGGCGACAAGGTGGAGGTGTTCGCGATCGGCAGGAACAACGCCAACCCGCACGCCGTGGAAGTGCTGCCGTCCTACATGATAAAGGTTTCCCGGGCGGCGGTGTATCTTAAGGTCGGCCTGGCCCTGGACCAGTGGTCCGACGCCATCATAGACGGATCGCGCAACGGCAAGCTGATAGTGGCGGACTGCTCGGCCGGGATAACCCCGCTGCAGAAACCGACGGGCAAGGTGGACGCCTCCATGGGGGACGTACATCCTGACGGCAACCCGCATTACTGGCTGGACCCGGCCAACGGCGCTGTGATAGCCGGCAACGTGCTGGCGGCCCTGAAAAAAGCGGATCCCGCCAACGCGGGCTATTACGAGAAGAACTGCGCGCGCTTCAAGGAAGAGCTGGGCAAGCGCCTGGCCGCCTGGAAAGGCGCCATGGCTGGCGTGTCGGGGCAGAAGGTGATAAGCTACCACTCTTCCTGGATCTACTTTACCACGGCGTTCAACCTGGCGATAGCCGGCAACGTGGAGCCGCTGCCCGGCATCCCGCCCACGGCGAAGCACCTGGCTGAGCTGGTGGACATCATTAAGAAGGACCACATTTCCATGCTGCTGCAGGAATCGTACTTTCCCGACGACGCGCCGCTGTTCCTGGCGCGCCAGACCGGGATAAAAGTGTTCAAGCTTACGCCTTCATGCGACAGCGTGAAGGCCGACTCCTATCTCGCGCACTTCGACGGGATAGTCTCGAAACTGCTGGGGAGATAACATCATGATGATATTCCAATACCATTTCGCGCTTACGGCGCTGCTGCTCTGCCTGGTGCTGACCGGCATCTATACCTATCTAGGCTACCACGTGGTCCGGCGCGGAGTAATATTCGTGGACCTTTCCCTGGCGCAGGTGGCGGCGCTGGGCTCGAGTGTGGGCGTGCTGCTGGGCTGGGGGGAACAATTCCCCGTGCAGAATTACCTGATGTCCCTGTCGTTCACGCTGCTGGGGGCGCTGCTGTTCGTGGTGTTCCGCAGCAGGCGGCAGAAGGTGCCCATCGAGGCGCTGATCGGCATAACCTACGCGGGCGCCATAGCGCTCTCGCTGATCGTGCTCGAGAAATCGGCTACCGGCACGGAGGAGATAAAGGAGATGCTGACCGGGGCGCTGCTTACGGTCTCTCCAAAAGAGCTCATGTTCATAGCCGCCCTGGCCTCGGGCATCGGGGTGGTACACTGGCTGGCCAGGCGGCAGCTCCTGCTGGTGACCGAAGACCCGGAGGGAGCGCGCGGCAAAGGGATGAAGCTCTGGTGGTGGGACTTTATCTTTTACGCCACATTCGGGCTTATAGTAACTTCGTCCGTGAAGGTGGCGGGAGTATTGCTGGTGTTCGCCTTCCTGATAATCCCGTCGGTGGCGGCGATGATGGCGGCAAAGGGCGTGGCGCGCCGGTTGCTGTTCGGCTGGCTGTTCGGGATAACCGGCTGTGTGGGCGGGCTGGAGCTGTCGATGCGGCTGGATTGGTCCACGGGCCCCACCATAGTAGCCGTCTTTCTTTTGCTGTTGGTTGGGACCGCGGCGGTGAGAGCGGTGTTCCCGCTCAGCCAGCAATAGCCTGGCTAGCGGAAGAGGCCGGCCTATTCCCTGTCCGCGGGGCAGGCCAGGCCTTTTACGCCCAGCTTGCCCATCAGCCAGACTATGGGGCAGTCGCTGCCCACGGTCAGGCGGAAGAAGAGCCAGCCGGTAGCCAGCGCGGCAAGGTAGTAGTAGTCCTGGCCGCGCTCTTTCCCGAGGAACAGCAGCACCGTGGTCGCTAGCGCGGATAATATTATTCCGTTCGTTTTCATCTCAGCTTTCCTTAAGTCCAAGTTTCCTGAAGAGCCAGATGGCCGGGCACCACTTTGTGAACGCGGACTGTAAAAGATTCGCGCCCACGAAGATGGTCAGCCAGAGGAAGTTAGCGTTCACGTAAATCGCCAGGGCGGTGCTCAGCAGCATCATGATCCCGGCTAACAGCCTCAACGCGTCGTTTAGTTTCATTCTCCTCTCCTATTCTCCCGTAGCTCCCAGGATCTCTTCCGTTTCCGCGCCGGCGGGGCGCGCCGCGGCTCTGTGGCGGCGGAGATGCTCTTTATCGTCTTTGAAGGCCAGGTAGTACAGTACCGGCACCGCCACGCGGCTCAGCAGCGTAGCCGCTATCTGCCCGGAGATCAGCGAGATGGCCAGGCCCTGGAAGATAGGGTCGAACAAGATCACGCCCGCGCCCACTATGACCGCCAGGGCGGTCAGCAGCATGGGCCTGAAGCGCACCACGCCGGCCTCTATAACGGCTTCCCTCAGCTCCATGCCGTTGCGCACCTTCAGGTTGATGAAGTCCACCAGGATTATGGAATTCCTCACCACTATGCCCGCGGACGCGATGAAGCCTATCATCGACGTGGCGGTGAAGAAGGCGTGCATAGCCCAGTGGGCCGGGATGATGCCGATCAGGGCCATCGGGATGGCCGCCATTATGATCAGCGGCGTGGTAAAGTCCTCGAACCAGGCCACTACCAGGATATAGATCAGGATCAGCACCATGGCGAAGGCCAGGCCCAGGTCCCGGAACACCTCGTAGGTGATCTGCCATTCGCCGTCCCACTTGATGGCGGTTTCGGAGGCGCTCACCGGCTGCCGGGTGAAGTATTGGGTGATCTTCGCGCCGCGCGCTTTGGAGAGGGCGTCTATTTTTGCCTTCAGGTCTATCACCGCGTACACCGGGCTCTCGGTGCCGCCGGCGATGTCCGCTGTAACGTAGGCCACGCGCTGGAGGTTCTTGCGGTAGATAGGCTGGTTCTCCAGGCCGTTCCCGGCGCGCACGAAGCTGGCCATAGGGATGGCCGTGCCGTTGGGGGAGAAGAACTTTATTTCCTTAAGCGTGGCCAGCTGCCGGCGCTTCTCCGGCGAGAGGCGCAGGCGGATGTCCACAGCCTCGTTCTCGTCCTCTACGTGCGCGGAATCTATGTCCGCGCCGGAAAGAGACAGCGCGGCCGTCTGCACTATGTCCGCGGCCGCTACGCCGTTCAAGGTGGCCTTCTGCCTGTCGACCATTAGCCGGGTAATAGGCTGGTCGTCGGGAATATAGGAGTCCACGTCCACAATGCCGTCGGTCTTCTTCAGCAGGTTCTTGATGTCCTCGGCCAGGGCCCGCTGGTTCACGGGGTTCGGGTCGAAGACCTCTATCAGCATGGTGGCCATGACGGGCGGGCCGGGGGGAACTTCCGCCACCTGGATGCGGGCGCCGTAGCTGTCGGCAATTTTCTTGAGCGGGGCCCGCACGGTTACGGCGATGTCGTGGCTCTGGCGTTTCCTTTCCGCTTTGTCCGAAAGGTTAACCTGGATGTCCGCCTGGAAAGGTTCCCGGCGGAGGAAATAGTGGCGCACCAGGCCGTTGAAGTTGTACGGGGCGCTGGTACCGGAGTAAACCTGCAGGTCCCGCACCTCCGGCACGGCGGCCAGCGCGGCGGCCATCTCTCGAGAGGCCCGCTCCGTACGCTCCAGCGAGGAGTTCTCCGGCATGTTTATGATCACCTGGAACTCGTTCTTGTTGTCGAAGGGCAGCGTTTTGAAGATAACCAGCCTGAAGCCCGCCATCGCGAGCACCGCGGCCAGCAGGACGGCGGTGAAGCCCAGGAATTTCTTGCCGTTGGCGGGCTCGTAGATCAGCTTCTTCATCAGGCCGCGGTATACCCTGTCCAGCAGGCCTTCTTTCTCGTTCTCGCAGTGCTTGAGCGGCCAGCGCTCCACCACGCGGGAGTAAAGCCAGGGCGTGAAGGCGAAGGCCACGCCGAGCGAGAACAGCATAGCCACCGAGGCGCCTATGGGAATAGGGCGCATGTACGGGCCCATCATGCCTCTGACGAAGGCCATCGGCAGGATGGAGGCGATCACGGTCCAGGTGGCCAGTATCGTCGGGTTGCCAACTTCGTCCACGGCGTTCAGGATGTTGCGGTACAGGGAGTTCTTGCGGTTCAGCAGGCAGTGGCGGTTGATGTTCTCCACCACCACGATGGCGTCGTCGACCAGGATGCCTATGGAGAAGATCAGCGCGAACAGCGTGATGCGGTTAAGGGTGTAGCCGTACAAGTAGTACACCAGCATGGTGAGCGCCAGCGTGACGGGGATGGCCACCAGTACTACGGCGGCCTCGCGCAGGCCCAGCGTGAGGGCTATCAGCAGCGTCACCGAAAGGGTGGCCAGCAGCATGTGGTAGATCAGTTCGTCGGACTTGGCCTTGGCGGTTTCGCCATAGTTGCGGGTGACGGTGATGTTGACGCCGTCGGGAATGTCGCTTCCCTTCATGGCCTCCACCCTGGCCAGCACCGCGCGGGCGACTGCGGTGGCGTTGGCGCCGCGGCGCTTGGCCACGGACAAGGTAACGGCCGGGCTGGCGCCGGCGGCCTTGGCGGCGGAGGCGGGGCCCTGGAGCATGGTCACGGAATTCTCGTCTTCGTCGGGGCCGTCCGCCACTTCGGCCACGTCGGAAAGGCTTACGGGGCGGCCGTCATAGACGCCTACCATGATGCGCTTCAGGTCGTCGGCGGAGCGGATGAACGCGTCGGTCTCGGCCAGCAGCCTGGTGTCGCCGCTGTTGTAATGCCCGGCTGGCAGGCTGGCGTTGGACAGCTTTATGATGCCGGCGAGCATCTGCGGGGTAAGGCGGTGGCGGGCGAGGGCCTCGGGGTTGAAATGCACGATGAACTGGCGTTTGTGGCCGCCTATGATGCGGGTTTCGGAAACGTTGGGCACGGCGTTGAGCGCGGTCTGGATGCTGGCGGCGGCGCGGCGCAGGGCGTAGCCGTCCTTGCCTTCGCCCCACAGGGTGAGGGCGAGTACGGGAACGTCGTCTATGGCGCGGAACTTTATCTGGGGCTCTCCGGTGCCGCGGGGGAAGATGTCCTTGTTATCGAGGGTTTTGGTGTAGACGAGGTTGGCGGCTTCTTCGGGGCTGGTGCCGACCTTAAAGCGGACGGTGAACATGGCAAAGTTGGGCTGGGCTATGGAGTAGATGTACTCTACGCCGGGTATTTCCCAGAGTTTGCGCTCGCCTACTTCTACGAGGTGTTTCTCTATTTCTTTGGGGGTGGCGCCGTAGAAGGGGACCATGATGTCGAACATGGGGACGTTGATCTGGGGTTCTTCTTCGCGGGGGAGTTTCACGGTGGAGAAGACGCCGAGCAGGATGAAGGTGACGATGAGGATGGGCGTGAGGCGCGAGTTTATGAAAGAGCCCGCTGTGCGTCCGGCCATTCCGTATTTGTGTTGTATTTCGTTCTGCATTGTATCTCTCCTGTATCGTTAAAACTTTGGCTAATGGTCCGCGGGTGGAGCGAAGCTACACAATTACATGTACCATCAAGAAGCACAGTCGGGGTCCTGTCCGGGGCATGGCCCCGCGAACCCGGACTGCAGGGAACCCTTGCGTCGGTTCCCCCCGCCTAACTTTGATGGCGGGGCCCCCTTCCGCAACGGGTTCGCGAAACCATGCCCCGGCCACCCCTCCGATTAAGCGAACGTTTGTTGCGTTCCTGCAGAATTAACTATCTCCCTAGCTATTCTGCCGCTCCCAACTTGTCCGACATCTCTTTTATGGCCGCGGCGTCCAGGGTTTCGGAGGCCAGCAGGGTCTGGGCGTGGTAGAGATTCAATTTATAGAGGGTCTCGTAGTAGGCGGCTTCGGCCTGCAGCACGGAGGCTTTGGCGCGCAGGACTTCAAGCACGCTCTGGCGGCCCTGCCGGTAGAGGGGGACGAAGAGGTCGTAGGACTGTTTGGCTTTGGCCAGGGTTTCTTTGGCGATGGGCAGGCTTTCGTAAGCGGCTTGGTAACCGTTCAGGGCCTCTTCGGTTTCCAGCTTGGCCTGTTTGCGGGCTTCGTCCAGGCGGCTTTGCGCCATGGAGGACTCGGCGGCGGCGGCGTTCTTTTTGGCGTAGTAGGCGGGGTCGCCCAGCGGCACGGTCACCTTCAGGCCTACCAGGCGGTTGGACCTGAAATTAGAGAAACTCTCGGAGTTGGTTTCCCAGGCGCCGAAGGCCTCTACTACGGGTAGTACTGAATTTTCCTGCATGGCCTGCGAGGTTTTGGAGATGGCGGCCAGCTTTTCCATGGCTTTCAGGTCGCGCCTGCCGCCCAAGGCCGAAGCGGCCAGTTCGGCGGAAGTTTTGGGAGCGTAGGCGGCTTCGCGCAGCTCGCCGGCCGGGGCGGGCCTGTTGCCGGGATCAATGCCCAGCGTTATAGCGAGTTTTTCCCGCTCCAGGTCAAGCGCCTTGCGCCAACCCAGGTCATAACCCTTGAGGGTGGACAGGATGGCCTCCGCGCCGTAATAGTCTGAACCCAGCACCATGCCCTTGTCTTTGAGCATCTGCGCGGTCTTCAACTCGGCTTCGGCGGACTTCACGCTTTCCGCCGAGAGCTCGGCCAGCTTCGCGCGCAGCAGGACGGTGAGCCACTGGTAAGTGATCTTGAAGGTTATGCCGGCGCGGGCCCTTTCGTAGCCGCTCTGCGCGGCCTCCACGCCGAGGCCGCCCAGCTTGACCGCGTTGGAAACGGCGAAACCGGTGAAGAGCGGCACGCCCGCCTCAATGCCGCCCATGTAGTTGCGGGCGGGGGAAGGATCGTTTATGGCAGCAAGGGAGGCCATGCTGAAGGCGCCCTGTTTCATAGCCGCGGCGAAGGCGTAGACCGGGTCCGTGCCGTCGGTGTACATGCCTTTCAGCTTGAAGCCGCCCAGCCGGGCCAGCCTGGCCTGGCTCAAATTGGCGCGGGCCCCGGTTACCCTGGCCGCTTCTTCTTTAATGATGTTGTCGGAGCTGAGTCCCTGTTCCACCGCTGCCCCCAGCGTAAGGGAGGCCCCTTTAGCAGTTAAAGGCGCCGCAACTAATAAGGTTGAAATTATTGTTATACTCTTGAACATCTAACCCTCCGTATCGTCCGCTGTTAATGAGATGCGCCTGAGGATGAAAAGTTTCACCACCCCCCTATATATAATATCCGCAGAGCAGGCGGTTGCTTAACTTTTGAAGTGTAGCGCTGATCTGCGGAAAGGAACCCTTTATGATTAAAACACTTTTTAAGATAAAATTGCTTTACGCGCTTTACGAGCTTTGCGCCGGCGCCCTGACGCGGGCGGCGGCGCGCTCGCCGAACTGGAGTAGACCGTCGAGGCCGCGCTGAAGGCCCGCCTCGGGTAGACGTGGACTACAGGAGGCATTCTGTTTTTATGGGCGGTTTGCGTGTGGTTTGTTTGTAAACCGGCGCGACAATACCGGAGTGCGGGACCTTCACCCAACGGGTGAGATATGTTTCCCTGTGTGGCGGCATGTTTAGCGGAGGATTTGGGGTTACAGACCGGCAAGTATCAAAGGCGTGGCTGCCGGAGCGGTTATTTCGGCATAGGCCTTTTTTTACCTTGTCATAGGCACAATAGCACTTACCTCCCGGCTCTTTACGTGGTAGAATAGAAATAGAAACAAATACATCAAGACGAGGTTAATGTGATAAAAAGTTCAAATATTACTCTCTCACTTTTCACAGGTTTCCTGCTTCTTTCCCCGATAGCGCGCGCCGCGGCCGGCGTGCCTTCCGACGCCATGACCGGTTCCGTCTGCTCCGCGGACAACCTCGGCGCCATTACCGCTTCCGATATAGGCGGACTTACACGGGCCCCAGGGTCCGCTATCCCGCTTCCCGTGCCGCCGCTCGCCGCCCAGCCCCCGCTGGTAATAACCATGCCCGGCCTCAAGTTCCAGGCCGTAAG
Organism: Elusimicrobiales bacterium; assembly: GCA_036171915.1. Classification (GTDB taxonomy): domain Bacteria; phylum Elusimicrobiota; class Elusimicrobia; order Elusimicrobiales; family UBA9959; genus UBA9959. The sequence continues at coordinate 19,721 of JAVHRY010000004.1, forward strand.
CTGGGGGCCCATAGCCTACGAGCTTTTCTCCGAAATGGCCGGCTACTGGTACCCCGCCCTTAGGAATAAAGACGCCCGGTCCGAAGCCGCCATGCGGGCCGCTTTCTCCGAATACAACAAGCGGTTCGACTCCCTTAAAGACGCGGCCGCGCAGATGCCGGAGCTTAACGACACCCGCGCTTTCCCGGACGACAACTACCTGGAAGCCCGCCTGGCGCAGAACCCCGCCTGCGCCAAGTTCAAGGTGGTCCCTTTCCCCTGGAGCCGCAACCCCTCCGATACCGCGGCCACCATAGATCAGTACGTGCCGCAGCTGATCAAGACCTACGATGAAAACAACGGCGCGGGCCGCCCGGTATACATCCTTGCCCACAGCTGGGGCGCGATCATCATGCATGACGTCCTCAACCAGGTGGCCATCAAGCGCCCGGACATCAAGATAGATAAATTCCTTACCCTCGGCTCCCCCCTGATCCCCGGCAACTTCATCGTCAACATCTTCAAGAACCTGCAGTACAATATAGCCGGGCTGGAAAAGAGCGTCAACAAGCCCGCCAACGTGCGCCTCTGGCGCAATGTCTGGGCCCGCCACGATATCTTCTCCAACGCCGCCAGGACCGCCGACGTTAACGTCCAGGTGGACGCCTCCGTGGGCGCCCCCGAAGTGGAGCTCACCGACGTGATCCTCTACGGCTACCACAAGCTGGACGCCAAGACCGACCTGATCGCCCTGCTGAACATCCGCAGCTGGCACACCTGCTACTACCACGATTACGACGCTTTTTTCAAAACCATCAACCGGCATATCCACCTGGTTATCTTCGACCCCCAGGTAGCAGCGCCGCTGGTGGCCCGCGCCGCCAAGTAAGCCAGGAAAGACCGCAGTCCCCGCTTATCCGAACCCGACAGTCCGTTGTCGTGTTCGGGTTGTATGTTATTCCGCTAACTATGCTGAACCAGTCCCGGCTGAGACTGATCAACCAACCATCCCCGCGAACACACCCGGCCAGCCGGGCGCGGGGGGAACCCCGCAAAATTCAGAAAAACGCCCCGCTTTTTGGCCGCTTGATGAGCATATCTCCTGATGCGGCACTGGCATAGCGCTTGGCCGTCTGTGGCGCATAGCGCTTGATACGGCATGGCCATAGGCCTAATACGGCATGGCCATAGGCCTAATACGGCACCTTCGCACGAAATGTTCTTATAGATAAAACAGACGGTTGGGATGGATATTTTTAAATTTCAAGCGAAGGAAAAGGGGAGCGGCTCCCGGAAAAACAAGCGATAACCGCTCTTATGTTCCCTACAGATTAAAAATATAGACCCGCCTAATTCCTGAGAGGAGAGCCGCACATATCCGATTCTCGCAACGCGTTGCCCCATGCGCCAGGCATTATTTTCTTAACAGTGGCGACTATTTTTTCACATTCTTTTACTGCGCCAAAATGTCCATAAACCGAGGCTAGGCTGAGCAGGGCATCTGTGTTTTTAGGATTAAGCTCCAAGGCTTTAAGCAATTTAGCCTTCCCTTTTTTAAAATCTCCGGACATCAAATCTTCAACAGCATCATCGCTAATTGCTTTTGACTTTACAGTATCCACGGCCGCTCCGGGAAACCGAAGATTAACCATCTTCCAGCCTCCCGAAGTAAATTCGTCCATCTTCCTGCCAGCGGAAGCAAGCCCGCCATAAGCGTCGTTCCAAAAACTCTCCCCAGTTCTCCCGATAACCCAGACATCTCGGCCGCTTATTACCGCATAGCCGGCAGAAGACAGCATATCGCTCTTGCTTGGGCTGTTCGCGCGGATATAGCGCGCCTCACCGTCCAGCGATATTTCGTTTATCTTCCCGTCACGCCGGAATTTCCATTCGGACAGATCCTCCAGCCCCGGGAAAAGAAAAATATCATTATAAGACTTCTTCTTACTCGCTATTTCGGCGATAGCCGCCGGGGTATCAACAATTTCCATGGTAATACGTGTGTGCCAGAAGTACCCTCCGAAAACCAAGAGAGGGAAAATCACCGCTCCATTAATAGAAGCAAAAGCCGGCCCGGCCACGACACAAAGAAATGGAGCGATCTGTAAAAATAATCTTTCTTGAACCCCGCCCGGATTTATAAGATAGACCGAAGAAACAACCAAAAAAGCCGCTGCCAAAACAGCGCAGAAGACTTTTCTTTGATCGAATACTCGGGCGCGAATTTTTACAAGTACGGCTACGGCAAGGCCCGCTGGAAATATAACCCATAATTTACCATTATGAACAGCCTTTGCTATCCCCTGAACCGGATGCACATGACAGTTATACCCTCTCACAAAAAGAGGGGAATACAACAGCGCCATCAACAGCGCCACGAATGGAACCCACCAGTTCTTTTTCTTATCGTTGTCCGACATAAACCATAGAAGAAACGCCAGCGGGTACAATACCCCGAATTCCTGACGCGTCTTTGCGGCAATATCGGCGAGAATGAATAACAAACCGTAACTTGCACGCCCAGGAACAGTGGCCGCCATAGCTGCGGCAAAAGAGAATGCCGCAGCCTCCGCAATAACAAGGCCGGGCTTTCCCTGTGCAAGAATGGAATACTCCGCCAGCCCTGGCCAAGTACAAAACAGCAATAGCGCGTAAATAGCGCCGCGATCGTCCCGAAGTGCAGCCTTGGACGCAATAAAAATTAAAACCGGAGCGCAAAAGAGAAGCGCTATATTTAAAAATACTGCCGTTTCAGGGTACATACCGAAAAGACGATAAAATTCCGACAGTAGGAACGGATATGTGGTTCCGTGCCTTATCGTGCCGTAAAAAACCTCCTTAGCGCCCAGGAACACAAGTTTTCCGGCATACAATTCTTCCCAATCTTCAAAAGTAAAAAATTGGCCGCCTGTGCGGAAAAGAACCAGCGTACAATAGACCGCGGTTATTGTTACAAAAATCCACAACACCCGTCTATCGCACTCCCGGAATACCTTGCGCACATAAGGAATAAGGAGAACGGAGCAGACAATAGCGCAGAACACTTCCGCACGGAAAATATAAATCCATGTTAAACTCGAAAGTTTCCAGAGCACCGATAAGAGGGGCCCAGTTTCAGACATTTTTTTTCATAATATAACGCTTATGGGCTATTCCTAAACAGAACCCGCCCCGGCTGACGACTGAACCCCCAACGGGCCACGCGAATACGCCCGTCAAACAGCCGGGCGCGGTGGGAACCGCTCAAAATTCAGGAAACCGCCCCGCTTTTTGACCGTCTGTGGCGCATAGCGCTTGGCCGTCTGTGGCGCATAGCGCTTGATACGGCATGGCCATAGGCCTAATACGGCATGGCCATAGGCCTAATACGGCACAGCCATAGGCTAA
>JAVHRY010000005.1:0-1231 GCA_036171915.1 Elusimicrobiales bacterium
GCACCAGCTCGTGTGGGAGCTTGAGGAAATCCTGGGAGTAGCCCGCCATCACGCAGACCGGGTACTCTATAAGGTAAAGGTTCTCGCTGAGCAGTTCAGGGTCGGCCTCCACCACCAGCTTCATCCGCTTGGAGAGGGCGGCTATCTCGCCGCGCAGCATTTCCAGGCGCTCCGCGTCTTTGACTATGACATTGGCATGCTCGAGCGTCTTGAAATATTTGTCCGCGGAGCTTATCTTCAGCTGGCGCGAACCTTTGGCGCTCAGGCCGACGGTCAGGCGGCCGGACTTTATACCGGCCATGCTGAAGACCACGGGCTTATCGCCGTAAAGCGCCAGGAGGCTGCGTATCGGGCGGGCGAAGCGGAAGCGGGTCTTCTCCCAGACCATGTTCTTGGGGAACTGGAGCTTGGCGATGACCTGCGGGAAGATCTCGGCCAGGGCCTTCACCGACGGGCGGCCGGGGATCCTGGTCTCGAAGACCAGGACCTCGCCCTTGTTGGGCACGGTCTCCACGCCCAGCTTGTCCGGGGTGGTTCCGCGCGAACGGGCGAAGCCGGCGGCCTGCGGGGTAAAATTCCCTTTTTCGTCCTTCAAAAGGCGGGCGGCGGGGCCGTAGGACTTCTGCGTCTTCTCCTCGGTCTTGGCCGGCACGCCGGTAAGGTGGAGCACCAGGCGTTTGTAGGTGCCGTAAGCTTCTATCCCCGCGCAGGGCAGGTTGGCTTCGGCCAGGAATTCTGCCGCGTATTTCTTCAGCTGCTCTTCAGCGGAAATGACGAAGCGGGCGGGGATGTTCTCGATGCGGATCTCAAGCAGGGCGTCTCTTGTGTTCATTTTATCTTTCTCCAAACAGTAATAAATTTCAGTTCGATCAGTCCCTGATAACGCGCATAGGCTTTTCACCGGCCGGTGCGGGCTCCTTCTTTTCCGAAGGCTCGTTGATCTCCACGTAGGCAGTGGCGCAGACCTTGGCGATGTCGCGGATGCGCTTTATCAGCGCCGCGCGCTCGGAGACCGAGATCGCGCCGCGCGCGTCGAGCAGGTTGAAGTTATGGGAACATTTCATAACCAGGTCGAAGGCCGGGAGGTAATAACCTTTGGCGGCGAGGGCCCTTACTTCTTTTTCCCAGTGGCCGAAATTGGAGCGCAGGTTCTCTACGTCCGCTTCCTCGAAATTGTAATGCGAGAACTGCTCCTCCTGGCCCTTGTGCACGTCGCCCCAGGTCAGCCGGT
>JAVHRY010000006.1:0-22529 GCA_036171915.1 Elusimicrobiales bacterium
GTTAACCTCGGGGTGCGTTATCCGGAAGTGCGCGCGGTAGAACTTGCGCCGCTTGACGCGCTGGTCAGGGGACGGGTGGATTTTATCAAGATAGATGTGGAAGGTTATGAAGCGGAAGTCCTGAAAGGCGCCGGGAAGCTCATAAAAAAACACAAACCCGTACTTTCCTTCGCCGCATATCACCGCAAAACGGACGTTAAAACGCTGCCCAAAGCGGTCCTTTCCCTAAGAGGCGATTATAAAATACGCCTGAGTTCCTTTGCCGAACAAAACCTGTACTGCGCTTAGCCGCGTTGCTCCGCCCGCACAAACCCATCGTTAGCTTGTTTTGGGAAATATTACCGTGAAGGTGGCGCCCCGGCCCGGGAGGCTTTCGGCCTTTATTTCGGCGTTGTGGGCGTCGGCTATGGATTTGGCTATGGCAAGCCCCAGGCCGAAGCCCGCAGAGCTGCGCGAAGAATCAGCGCGGTAGAAACGCTTGAAAATATGCGGCAGGTCCGCCGCCGCTATGCCGGCGCCGCGGTCTGAAATCTTAACCGCCGGGCGGCCGGATTCGGAATATACGGTTACGTTAACCTCTCCCCCGGAAGAACTGTATTTAACCGCGTTATCCAGCAGATTCAAAAACAGCCGGCGCAGCTGGCCCTGGTCGGCGTTTACTTCGGGAACTTTCTCCGCGGCCGCCAATTTTAAGGAGACCCCGGCTTTTAAGGCCATGCCGGCAAGGCTACGCACCGAGCCCTCAAGCAGGCCGGGCAGGCTTACGCCCGCGCGTGCAAGTTTTACTTCCCGGTTGTCAAAGCGCGCCAGCGTTAGCAGATCCCCGATTATCTTTGACATTTTTTCGGTCTCTTCCAGGTTGCTCTGCAGGATGGCGGCGTATTCGCCGGCGGAGCGGGCTTTCTTCAGCGCCACTTCAAGCTCGCCTTTTAATATGGTTAAGGGGGTTTTTAACTCGTGGGAGACATCCTGGATGAAGCGCCTCTCCGACATAAAGGAGTCTTCCAGCCGCGCCAGCATGGCGTTAAAAAGGTCCGCCAGTTCGCGTATTTCGTCATGCGTGTGCGGCGGGTCCAGGCGCAGGCTTAAGTTTTCGGCGGTTATCTGGCGTATAGTGTGCGCCATGCTGGCTACCGGCCGCAGCGCTACCCTTGCAAAAAACATCCCGAACGCCCCGGTCAGCAGCACTATCAGCGGCACCAGCGCGGCCATCATAACGCGCAGGTTTTTAAGCGCGAACTGGCTATGGTAAGTGGAACGGTAGGCCTGTACTACATACACCGCCCCGCCCGTGCCGGAAGCCGGGGTAGTGTAGGAGCGGTACGTGTTTTCCTGGCCGCCGCTTCCATCCATCTTTATAGTGTCGTAGGCCGCGTTGCCTTTAAGGGCATCCTTGAAAGTGCGCTCCGGAATTTCCGGCGCGCCCAGGGTTTCCGACGTCCCCTGAAGCTCGGCCCCGGCGGCGTCCAGTATCCGCAGCTGCACCGAAGCCTGCCTCGGGTCTTCGGTGTGTATCCGTACCAGGTCCGGAGCTATTTTATAGAAAGTGCCGCCCTTGGCGGCCGATGCGGAGTGCTTACCCACCTCTAAACGTTCGGTTTCAAGGTAGGCCTCGAGCGCGTCAGCCACGCCCTCGGCGCGGTAGGCCAGCAGCTGGTCAGTGTTCTCGTCCAGGCTTTTCCCAAGGTCGTTGTAGACCAGCAGGCTGAAAAGCATGAGGGTTACGGCCAGCGCCGCCGCGTACCAGAGAGTAATGCGGAATCTGACGGAATTAAACATCAGCTTTAAGAACATAGCCTTTGCCGCGGATGGTCTGTATTATCTTTTGTGAGGGGTTTTTTTCAAGCTTGCGGCGCAGGTAGTTTATGTATACGTCTATCACATTCGTGCCGGTGTCGAAATTTATATCCCACACGTGTTCGGCTATCATGGTGCGCGTTACCGTTTTACCCTTGTTGCGCACCAGGTATTCCAGCAGCGAAAATTCCTTGGCGCTCAGCTCCAGCTCTTTGCCGGCCAGGCGCGCTTTATGGGCGGCCAGGTCCAGCTCTATAGGGCCCGCTTTAAGCAGCGTTGAGGCTTCGGCAGGTTTCGCGCGCAGCAGGGCGCGGACCCTGGCCAGTAGTTCCTCGAAAGCGAAGGGTTTCGTAAGGTAGTCGTTGGCGCCGGAGTCCAGGCCTTTGACCTTGTCTTCCACCCGGTCCTTTGCCGTCAGCATAAGGATAGGCGCGGCGAAGCCGGATCTGCGCAGGCTTGCGCAGACGGCCAGGCCGTCCAGCCCGGGGAGCATGATGTCGAGCATCAGCAGGTCATAGGGGTTCTCTTCGGCCAGGCGCAGGGCGTCGGGCCCGGTATGAGCGAGGTCCGCGGCGTAGCCCTCTTCCTTCAGGCCGCGCCGTATGAATTCGGCTATTTTCTTTTCATCTTCCGCGATAAGGATGCGCATATGGTCTTTGAGGAACGCCGCGTAAAGAGCAAAATGGGACGAATTCAGAAGGAGAGTCTTTTGATAACTCTTTACGCTTTTCGCTTCGCGGTCCGCGTCTTATGGCCGGCCGACGGACTTGTACGTCCAGCCCAGGGCCCGCATTTCCGCGGGGTCGTAGAGATTGCGGCCGTCCACCATTATGGGGTGATTCGCCAGCGTCATCAGCCTGGCCTGGTCAAGGGCCGCAAATTCTTTCCACTCGGTCAGCAGCACTATGCAGTCAGCGCCTTTTACGCAGTCATAGGCGTCTTTCGCGAAGTAAATGCCTTTAATAAGTTCTTTCGCGTTCTCCTGCGAAACGGGATCGTAGCCGCGCACTTTGGCGCCGCGCTTGCTGAGTTCGCGCACTATATCTATGGAGGGCGCGAAGCGCATGTCGTCCGTGCCCGGTTTAAACGCCAGCCCCAGCAGCGCCACCGTCTTGCCCTCAAGATTCCAGAGTTCTTCCTCTACCTTTTTTATGGCCCACATCTTCTGGCCTTCGTTTATCTCTTTTACGTTCTTAAGCAGGGCAAAGTCGTAGCCCACCTGTGAACTGAGCCAGTAGAACGCTTCCAGGTCTTTGGGAAAACAAAACCCGCCAAAGCCGATGCCCGCCTTCAGGAAAGAAGCTCCTATGCGCTTATCCAGGCCCATGCCGCGGGCCACGTCCTCGACGTTGGCGCCGGTCTTTTCGCAGACATTAGCCACGGCGTTGATGAAGGAAATCTTGGTGGACAGGAAGGAGTTGGAAGCGTGTTTTATGAGCTCGGCGCTTTTTACGCTGGTAATGACCAGCTGGCCCTTTATCGGCTTATAGACGCGGCGCATCAAAGCCTCGGCCTGCCTGGATGAAACCCCTACTACTACGCGGTCCGGGTTCAGAAAATCCCACACCGCCGTGCCCTCGCGCAAAAATTCCGGGTTAGAGGCCACGTCAAAGGGGAGGTGCTTCTTGTTGTGGCGCTTTACAGTCTTTTCTATCCAGTCGCAGGTGGCTACCGGCACCGTGGATTTTTCCACTATAAGGGTGTAGTCTGTAATGTTTCTGGCGACTTCCTCGGAAACTTTTTCGATGGCGGACAGGTCGGCCGACCCGTCAGCGCGCGGCGGGGTGCCCACGGCTATGAATACCGCCTCGGCGCGGTGCCCAGCGTGGTGCAGGCCTTCCTTTATGGAGCCCGCGAAGTGCAGCCGCCCGGCCTTTACGTTCTTCTTTACCACCCGTTCCAGATCGTCTTCGTAAATGGGCATTATGCCTTTCTTAAGCATTTTTATCTTCGCGGGGTTGTTGTCCACGCAGACCACCCGGTGGCCGACCTCGGCGAGGCAGGCCCCGCTTACCAGGCCCACGTAGCCCGTGCCCACCACGCAGATATTCACTTTGGAAGCGTCGGTCTTTTTCATGTTGTCTCCAGTAGCTGTCGAAAGCCGGAACCCCGCGCCGGCGCGGGCTGCCCCGTTCCGGCCGGCTTCCGGCTTTGAAGTTATTAATTCTGCTCTTTCGCGGGCGCGGGCACGGCCCCGCCGGCCGCTGCTGGGCACACTTCGGCGCCCTGCTCGGGCTCCACTTCGCGCGCCTTAGCCAGCTCGCACATGCGCTTCTTCTCGGCTCTGCCGATGAAATATATGGCTATGAACATGAACACCAGGCCCACCCAGTCTTCCATCTTGGGAAGTTTCTGGTTCGGGATGAACCAGAACACGAACAGCGTGGCGGCGGTGCCGGCTATCAGCGAGGTGAGCCTGTTGACCAGGCCGGCGAACGTGGCGGTGCGGCCCTTGAACATGAACAGGAACACCGAGAAGAAGGACGAGAGGCCGAACGGGATGCCGGAAAGGATGATGATCTTCCAGATGAGCGGCGCGTGCTTGAAGGCGTTGGAGAACTGGAAGGCGAAGCCGCGCTTAACGTCCTCCACCGGGGCGTTAACGGCGGAGGCTGCGGCCTTAAGGGCCTCGGGGGCGGCTTTCTTGTCCGCCAGCAGGGCGGAGGCGGCGGCCAGGGCTTCCTCGGCCTTGGCGCGGGTCTCGGCGGTGAACTTGGAGGTGTCGGAGGCCAGCACGTCCTCTGCCTTCACCATTGAGGCGGCCAGACCCTCGCGCTCGGGCGAGGCGGCGGCCATGGCGGCGGGGGCGGCATTGGGCGTAAAGGGCAGTTCGGCCGGCTTGTTCACCATGTGGAAGAAGATCAGGCCCACTACGATCAGCGTGCAGGTGGAGGTTATCTGCTCCACGGCGAAGAAGCCCTTGGTGTCGTAAATTGCTCCCTTCGGCCTGGTGTTCTTATAATAATTCATTATGTAAATGCGGATGGTATAGGCCGTGAGGTAGAACGTCAGGATGGTAATGGCCGCCGCGTTGCCGAGGAAGTCAAAGCTCGACTTGTCGAACACAAAAAGCTGGCCGATGAACGCGGTGTAGTTGCCGGTGGCCTGCACCATGGCGGTGGCGCCCTTGAAGTTGAGGAGCTGCATGGCCACGGCGCCCAGCGCTATGACTACGGCCAGGTTCTCTTCCCAGTAAACTTTCTTCTTCAGAATGCCCTGGCGGATCTGGGCTTCGTCGATGAAGCGGCTGATCACGATGATGCTGGCGCGCATGATGATCATGGCGACCATCACGGAGATGGGCAGGGTGTACATCAGCGTGGTAGTGGGGATAACGATGGCGGTGCAGATGCCGGAGGGGATAATGTAGAGGAGCTCGCGGGGCATGTTCACGCCCAGCACGGTCATGCGGTCGGTGGACTTGAACTTGTACCAGCCCCAGGCAAAGACTACCAGGTTGGGGATGATGATGCCGCCCAGGGTGTTGAAGACGGTGTAGGTGGTGCCGCTGATGCCGAGCTGCTTCTCGAAATATTTAGCGAGGAAGCCGGTGATGACGTAAAGCCCGAAGTAGCTGAAGGAGAGCTGCAGCAGCCTTTCGGTGGTGCCTTCGTTGGTTTTCTGGGTAAATACCGCGGTCAAGGTTTTAAACATTTGGGTTCCCTCTATAATGAATTCTTATTGATATCTTATAACTTTACCGCTTTTTCCGCAATGCGGCGGCCGGGCGCAAAAAAAGGCGGGCATCTTGGCCCGCCCGGCTGGAGCGGAGGTCAGGCTTTGGGGGCGCGTTTGCGGGAAAGTTCGGCGGCCTTGCGGATCTTGGCCATCAGGGACTCGAGGTCGAAAGGTTTTACCAGGTAGTCCATGGCGCCGAAGAGCAGGGCGTCGTTCAGGGTGGCGGCGTCGTTGAGGCCGCTTACGGCTATAATGGGGATATGGGCGGCGGCGTCGTGCGAGCGGATGTCTCCCATCAGGCTGATGCCGTCCACTCCGGGCATCATGATGTCCATTAAAATAACGTCGGGCATTTCTTCCGGCTTGGCGGCGGCGAAGAACTCCCTGGCTTTTTTGGGCTCCACGAAAGTCCTTACCTCGCAGCCGGCGGCGGCAAGGCCAGTCTCATAAATCTCGAGAATGGTGTCGTCGTCGTCCACCGCGGTTACTTTTATGCGAGTTTCATCCGCCATAAGGTTATTCTAACAAAAAAACCGGTTAAAAACTTAATGTCTTGCTTTTGGCTTTTTAGCCGCAGCAGATTTTTTTCCGGCGGCAGTTTCTTTTCTTGAGGCTTCCAGCACCTGGCATTTGAACGTGCCGCGGGTGCTGGGCAGATAGAACAGCGTGCGCAGCCCGTAAAGCTGCCTGGCGGAGATGAAATCCTGTAATTCTTTCGCGTCCGCTTCGGTTTCAAGCGGGATAAGGCGGTGCGGCTCCTGTATAGCCGCCATCAGTGGTTTTATTTTCTGTATGTCGTAGGTTTCTATATTTTTAACTTCCCCGTCTTCTTTAGCCGCCTTTCCGCGGAAAGTGTCCAATTCTTCTCCCTCTATGGGTTCGGCCCGCAGGAAGGCCCTCACGCCTGTTTCCTGCGGCAGCCCGGAGACGACTTTTTTTAATTCTACGAAGGCGTGGGAGAAAGCCTCTCCGAAATTGTTAAGCGGGGATTCGGTGCGGGTAAGCTCGCCGCTGATATAGGCCGAGATATTCAGTATCTCGCCCTGATAAAAGATCATCTTGCTCCGCCTTACGTTCTGCAGGTTCATTATTTCCGAATTATCTATTTCTCGGAAAAAGTCTTTTACCAGCTGCGCCGAAATCCGCCCGCGCCGGGTTGTCAGGCTTTTAAAACTTTCTTCCCGCATCAGGGCCTGGCCGTCCTGCGCGACCTCCAGGTAGTATTCCTGGCCGGTCTTTATGGCGGAGACGGTCATCCAGGCGGCCTTGGACCTGCCGGTCTGGTTGTAGGGCCGCCCCGCGCAGAGCGCCCCTGCCATTACCGCCAGCGCGGCCAAGGTAAGCAGTTTTTTATTCATCTTGTCGGTTTACCGCCCTGTCGGCCGAGTACGCGCCGCCGTACTTGAACGCCGCCCAGGCCAGGGCAAGGAAAACCAGGTTCTGCAGAAATTCGCGGGAGATGGAGTTGCCGCCGGAGCTGCCGAAACAGCCGCAGGAGGTTATTGGCAGGCGCCGCAGCCAGGCCTGCCCCAGCATTACTTCGAAGAATAAAAGCATGGCGCCCGTAAACAGGGAGCAAAGCCGCGTGAAGACGCCGGCGGCCAGAAGGAGGCCGGCGTAAAGTTCCAGCCAGGGCACGAAATAGGCCGACAAAAGCGACAAACCGGAGTTGAGCACCTTGTAGCTTTCTATGGCGTAGCCGAATTCTTCGGCCGGGGCCAGCGCCTTGGCCAGGCCCGCGTAAATAAAAACCCCGGCCACGGCCAGGCGCGCCAGCAGGCCCGCTATTTCTTTAGGATCCGTCTTCTCGTTCATGTGTTCAAAAATCCCCGTTGTCCGCCTGTTACTTCCCTTTCGCCTTAAGCAGGTTGTCGAAATTCCGCGCCTGGTCTATCAGTTGGCCGGAGCCCACCGCCCTTTTGCCGTTGATAAAGAAAGTCGGCGTGGCGTTAACGCCGCGCATGTCCGCTTCGGCTATTTCAAGTTTGATCCGCTTAAGCGTTTCCGGCGCGTCGGAGCAGGCCAGCATCTTCGGCCAGTCCAGCTGCAGCTGCCCGGCGTAAAGCTCGAATTCTTTCGGTTTCTCCCTTGCCTGGCCCCAGAGCGCCTGATTTTCGAAAAGCAGGGCGGCGTATTCCTTGAATTTGCCCTGTTCGCCGGCGCAATCGGAGTAGGCCGCGGCGTGCAGCGACCAGGGGTGTATCCCCATCAGCGGGTAATGCTTGAAATTAAGCCTTATAGCCGGACCGTAGACCTTCATCATGTCGTCAAGCTCGGAGGCGGCGTGGCGGCAGGCCGGGCAGGCGAAATCCGTGTATTCGTATATCTGTACGGGCGCGTTCTCCGGGCCGAAGGCGCGGAAAGCGGGTACAGGCCGCATTGGCCCCAGGTTCAACTGGCGGGCCAGCAGTACCGCTACGGTGGAAACAAAAATTATCGCGCAGGCCAGCGCCGCAAGCCGCATATTCTTCCAATCTGTCATGTAGGAATTATAGCGTAAGTTCCCCGTGTAAATCTACCCGCGGTTTCAGGGGCGGCGGCCCGCTGGGCTTACTTCTTTATTTCAGGGCAGATGATTTTTACTATCTTGGCGGGGGAGTGGGCGCCTTTGATGAGCATTATTTTTTTGGCTTCTATGCCGAGCTCAAGGGAGAGCAGGCGGAGGGCGGAGGCGTTGGCCAGGCCCCGCTCGGGCGGGGCCTTGGTCCAGATCTCGTAGGCATCGGGCGCTTTCTTTACCAGCTTGTCGCGCCTTTCGCCGGGATGCACCTTCAGCTTGATGAACATTAAACTATTAAGGTCCGCGAGGTCATGTCCGCCGGCTGTTTGAGGCCGAGCACGGTGAGCACCGTGGGGGCTACGTCGGACAGGATGCCGTGCGGGCGCAGCTTTACCCCGGCGGCGTCCCCGGCTATATAGATAAATTCGACAGGGTTGGTAGTATGGGAGGTTTTCGGCATGTTTATTTTATAGTCCCACATTTCCTCCGCGTTGCCGTGGTCCGAAGTGACCATCACGGTGTAGCCGTGCTTTAGGGCCTCGGCTACCAGCATTCCTACGCTGGCATCGGTCACTTCCACGGCCCGCACCGTGGCGTCGTAGATGCCGGTGTGGCCCACCATGTCGCAGTTGGCGAAGTTGACCAGGATGAAGGCGTATTTTTCCGAGGCTATTTCCTTGAGCGCGCGCGCCCGTACTTCCGGGGCGTTCATCTCCGGGTGTTCGCCGAAACTGGAGGGGTCCCAGGTGCCTTTTATCTCCACCTGGGTCTCGTTCTTGTAGGCTTCGGTGCGTTTGCCGTTGAAGAAGCTGGTTACGTGCTTGAACTTCTGGGTTTCGGCTAGGCGCAGCTGCAGCAGGCCGGCTTCGGAGATGGTCTGGCCCAGAAGGTTGTCCATGCTGCCGCCTTCGTCCATGGGGGGCAGCGCGCTGAACTTGAACTCGTCGTAGTAGCGGGTGAGGCCGCAGTAGGCTATGTCGAACTTTTTCCAGCGGCTGCCGGGGTAGTTGTCTTCTACGAAGCACTTGGTGAGCTCTATGGCGCGGTCCTGGCGGAAGTTGAAGTGTATTACGGAATCGCCGTCCTGCATGCCGGGGTAGCTGCCTATGATGGTGGGGGGGATGTACTCGTCGACGATGGGGAGGCCGTTGGGGTTCTTCATGGTTTCGTAGGCGTTGTTTAAGGCTGCTTCTGCGGATTCGGCCCTGGCGCCTTCGGCTTTGGTGATGGCGTTGTAGGTCTGGTCGACGAGGGCCCATTTTTCGCCGCGGTCCATGGCGTAGTAGCGGCCCATGATGGTGGCTATTTTTGCTATGGGGACTTCTTTTATTACGGCGTCGAGCATTTTAAGGAAGGAGAGGGCTGAGCGGGGAGGCGTGTCGCGGCCGTCGGCGAAGAAGTGGATATAGACTTTCTTTATGCCGATGCGTTTGGCTTCGCGCATGATGGCGTACATGTGGTCCTGGTGGGCGTGGACGCCTTCGTCCTGGACGAGGCCCATGAGGTGGAGGGCGCTGCCTTTGGCGACGCAGTTGTCGAGGGCGTCTTTGAGGGCGGGGCGGCTGAAGAAGGTGCCGTCCTGGATCATATCCATGATGCGCTTGAGTTCCTGTATGACTATGCGGCCGGCGCCCATGTTGAGGTGGCCGACTTCGGAGGAGCCCTGGTAGCCCTTGGGCAGGCCGACAGCTTCCCCGGCGGGTTCGAGCACGGTGTTGGGATAGTGCTGGAGGTACCGCTTCATGTTGGGCGTCCTGGCGTTAGCCACGGCGTTAAATTTATCGGGCCTGTACATCCCCCACCCGTCCCTGATTATGAGGAGAACTTTTTTCTTATCCATGATTTTTACCTCGGTTGTTCGAAAAGATACGGCTGCAGAAAATGGGAGTGACTACTCTTTATATTTTATGAAATCTGGAGCCGGAATGTTTTGTTACTTTACTAAAAAAAATAATAGGGATAGTGGCGGACTATATGCAGGAGGGCCTGGCCCCGGAGTAGAAGACCGGGAATAGCGACATATTGTCGCCGCAGGCGGGGCCCGGCTATTTTGTTTTGCGGTGTTGCTGAGATAGGTATAAAAAACTGAAAAAACGGGACTTAGGGCCTATACAATGCAGCCGGTTACCGGGTATAATTAAAGTGTAAAGTCTTTTTGGACGTTTGTATAAAGGGAAGAACATGTTAAACAAGATAATACTGGTATTATCGATGACGTTGAACCTGGTGCTGGCTCTTATAATATATGGGACCAATAAACCCGTTAAACTGGCGGACTTCCGGGACGCCTTGTCCGATACGCCCACCACCGCCCAGCAGATGCAAAACTCTCTTGCGAACGCAACGCCGGCCGCCGTGCCTGCGGTTGACGCCGCGCCGGCCCTTGTGGCGCCGGTTGAGGGTGCCCAGCTCCCTGTGGCGCCCGGCATTGCGGCCCCGGCGCAGATCACCGCGCCTGTGAGCGCGGCGGCACCTGTTGCGGCAGCTGCCCCTATTGAGCCCGTCGCCCCCATTAAAACCGCCGCCCTTATGATCACGGGCGGAAATGACTGGCGGGCTTATAAGCAGGACGCCGCGGAAGACAGCGATGTGTTCATAAGCAATATCTTCCGCTCCAGGAAGAACGGCGAAAGGGCCGTGGCCGCCGCGGTGCGCCGGACCAAGGCCCGCGGGAAAAACGTCCTGTTCTCCTGCCTGCTGCCGGAGAAGTCCGGCGGCGTGTTTTACGTTATCCGCATGGCTCCGCCCGTCGTCCACCCCCCGCAGGTGGCGGGGTGGTCCGAGCTGAAGTCTTCCCAGGTATATTCAAATGATCTAAGTGTTATCACGCACAAGGCCGAAACCGATATCCAGGAGATGTTCTAGGCCGCAACTTAAAACCGGGCCTTTGTGTCACCGCCGGGGAAGCCCGGCGGTTTTGTTTTTTTATGGCGGGCCGCGCATTTGCGGCTAAAGTGCCTACGCGCGTGTACCCGATAGGCTCAGGCGCCGGCAGGCTTTTGCCTCAGAGTTGAGGGACTTTCGCCTCATAAGGGGATGCCAGGCATTTTTATACCATTATTCTAGTGGTCTTGCGGTAACGGGGGGCTTAGGTAAAAGGCCGGTCCGCTAACCATCTAAGGAGAAAATAATGAAAAATCTGATTGCTGTAGCCGTTCTTATGCTTGCGGGGTATCCTCTCTCTGCCCAGTCCGTAGAAAACCAGAAGCCGCTGGATTTGAACGCGGTAACGCTTGGGGCCGTGGCGGCGGTCCCGGTGCCCGAAGTTAAACTCGTTCCTGCTCCGGCCGAATCCTCCGCGCGGGACAGCTGGAAACATGCCAGGCTTTACGCCGCCGATGGAACGGTGATAGCGGTAGATTACTCGATCGTGGACCTTGGCGGCTCTATCATAGCCGCGCCGGTATGGGTCAACGTCACCAACAAGGCCTTCGGCAGCCGCAACAAGATACGTGTGGTCCTTATCAATTATTATGACAACCAGGGCGGGCCTTCCGGCCAGGTGCAGGAGACCCAGCAGATAGACCTTACCTATGCCGGCGGTACCCGGTATACGGGCCAGGCGCAGAGGGTGTCGCTCTCCGAGAGCCACGTCGGCTACGGTTATAACTTCCGGCAGGAAGTGGCGGTAGTGGTAGACGGGCAGTGGCTAAGCACTACACAGGGCAATTCCCATAATTTCGGCTTTAAGATGACCTGGTATTGACCGGGGAGAATTAAGCGTGCCCAAGCGGAACCGCCGGGGAAGCCCGGCGGTTTTGTTTTGCGGGATCAGGAGCATCCTCTGTTCTCTCTCTGGCCATCTTTGCTTTAACAGTCTGCTGAAAAAGTCCCCTCGGTAACATTTTGAGGCGATTTCGAGCCGAGGCAAGGCGCGAGAAGCGAGCAGGCCCGTCGGGCCTGTAAGCGACGAGCAACGAAGCCGCAGGCCGAAAGCGGCCAAAAGAAACCGAAAAGGGCTTTTTCAGCAGACTGTTAATACTCAAATATCCATTCTAAAGATGAAACAGAAATATTTTATTGTCTTAATGCTGGGCGGTCTGGCGGTGGGGCAGGCGTTTGGACCGCGGCGGGTTGATGCGGAGGATAAAAAAGAGCTCAAAGCGGGGAAAACAGGAGTCCATATGCATAAAGACCATGCCAGGCAGCTTATGTATAAGGGAATACTTTTTAAGGCGCCGAACGTAAAAGAAAAGCCATATTACGTTGCCGCTATCAAGGGCGGCAAAGTGCTCTGGGAGATCAACGACGACGCGCTGCCCCCGGAACGGCAGTCTTCCGCGTTGAAAGACGGCGGCATAGAAAAGATAGTCATACAGACCGTTAAGGAAAGCGATCTGGATTCCGGCGCTGAAGACTTTGAACAGGTAAAAAGGTATGTGGGTAAGCCGGCCCTGTATGTTTACTATTCCAAAGACACGGTTATAAACAAACTGCCCTCATGGCTTATAGTGGATATCGCTACCGGCAGAAAGATAGGCTTTATGGCGTTCAATTGAGGGGGAGGTAACGCTCCTAACGTCGGGCGATATTATACAAGCGCTATTGCACCGGCACCGGTATCCTGGTGCCGTTCTCCTTCATGTAGTCCTGGTTGACCTCGCCGGGGGTGATCTCCGGGGTCTCGCCGCCCTTCAGCTTTTTCGATTTTATCGAAAGTTCATAGAGTCTTCAGGGAAAAACCAAGGGTTGGAGGCCCCAGCGGGATTAAGGCTTTTGGACTGGTCTTTCTGGAAGGGTGGGGGGGGTAAGCCCGGGTTCAGGAGATATTTCGGAATTAAAAAAATAAACCACCGGAAGCCCGCTCAGAACCGGCCGCCTATGGCCGCGGAGATCTGCAGGTCCCTGTCGCGCAAGCTATAAGTGTAGCTGAGGCCCAGCGGCAGCGGGAAACGCCAGAACCTGTAAGCTAAAGAGAGCCCGACCCCTTTCTGTACCGTAGCCTGAACGTTCCCCGGGTCGAAAGCGGCCTCGGCGAAGAGCGAGGCTTGCAGCGTTCCGCGCCTGGAGGCCGTGAGCGGTCTTGAGAACAGCGTGCCGAAATTCATCATCCTGGGCGCGCGGAATTCCCGTACATACTGCCCGATCAAACCTGTTTCCCGCCCGGTGGCGGGCAGCTGGCTTTCCGGCGCGTTGGCGGAAACCGCGGCGCCGCAGCGCAGCGTGAGCCGGTTCCAGGCTCCCCATACGGTGGAGTTCTCCAGCGTAAGCGCGGTCTTTGAGAAATTAAAATCGGAACCGCTCCAGGCGCCGGCGTTCTTGACGCTGAGCCCGCCCCGCCACTTGTTCTCGGTCCTTATGGATTGCCGCAGCCGGTTTTTCATGTCGGCCAGCCCCATCCCGAAGATCACTCCCAGGTCGTCGCCCTTTTCCCGGCCCCCGGCGTTCAGGCCGAGGGTGACCCCTGCCGCCAGCCCGCCGCCGCGCAGGGGATTCTGGCCGCTGCCATAGGAGTTCTTCTCCGCCGTGTACGAGACCAGCCCGGTTAAGCCGTGCCCCGGGAGGGGGAAACCGGCGGAAATGGAATTGTCCTGTTCGCGCCGCTTGTAGAGCGCGGCCACCGCGCCGTATTTGTCAAAGCCGTCCACGCCGTTCGCGGTCTGTACGTTCTGAGCCGAACTGAAGCCGCCGTCGGCGAAAAGCCGTTCGTCCGCGCTGCGTTCGGAATGCCGCACGCTGAACAGGTGCCCGTCCCTTTCCGCAAAAGCGCCGGCGCCGCTGCCGCCCGAGCCTGCGGAACCGAAGACCGTGGCCGTTTCGGCGCGCCTGAAAATGTTCCGTGAAAACAGCATGAGCCCGGCGGACCGCCCTGCCGGCCCGGAAACCGCGAAAGGCAGGGGCAGCAGGAACCAGCCGTCCCTGGCCTTTATCCGCACGTCCGCCAGCCCCTCACCCGCCGCTTCGGTGGAAATGGCCACCGACTTAAAAAGCTTCAGGGCATAAAGGGCGTCATACGTTTCTTCCAGCGCTTTCTCGGTAAGAACCCCGCCTTCCTTAATGGGCAGCACGGCGCGCAGGGTCTTTTCCGAAACGCGGTTCTCCTCAAAAAAGATCTTGTTTATGCGCGCGCTTTCCTGGGCCGCGCAGACGAAACCGGGAATAGAACCGAAAAGCAGCAGAAGCATGGCTCCGCGGCGTTTGAAATTAATTTTGATATTCCACATGATGCGTATTTATTTTAGCAGTTCTATCCGCCCCGGCTGGCGGTTGGTCGGAATGTCTGCTATAGTTTTATCATGGATCCCATATTTCCTTTGCTTTGCTGTCCTGTTTGCAGGGGCGAACTCCTCAAGACCCTGCGCTGCGCGGGCTGCGGGGAGCAGTTCCGCTTCGAAAAAGGCATCTACCGTCTGGTGAGCCCCAGGGTCAGCGTGTTGGACGGCTGCTGGAACGACGATGACTTCGCCGAGGAATACGCTCCCGGACAGGATATCGACGAGAACGGGAAATCCTATTCCGATTATCTTAACGAGGAGACCAAGCAGGCCCGCGCCCTTTGGACCCAAAAGTTCAAGGAACGGCTCACCGGTTTAAAAGGAAATGTCATGGACATCGCCACCGGGCAGGGCGGCGCCATGCGAATGCTGCTTGAGAGCAAGGGCGACTTCCTGCCCATAGGCACCGATCTCTGCGGCTCCGTGATGGGCTACGCCAGGGCGCATCTGAAGGCCAAATACGGGATAACGCGCGAGTTCGCCGCCGTTAATACGGACGTCAGGCACCTGGCTTTTAAGGACGGCGTGATAGACACGGCCATTACCCTGGCCGGCCTGCAGGAAATAAAGGGGACGCTGGAGGCTTCCCGGGAGATCAGGCGGGTTATGAAGCCGGGGGGGAAACTGCTGGCGCTCGCGGCGTACTTTGACGCCGGCTCGCCTTCGGCTAAACGCGCGGAGGGCTTCGGCGGGCTGCGCGGGGTTATAAAGGAATTATTAATGGGAGACCTGGCGGCCGCGGATTTTAAAGATATCCGGGTGGAGACGGTGTCGCAGGCGGTGCTTGCCCCCAACCCGCGCGACCGCACTCCCGTAGCCGGCGATACGATGTACTACGGCATATTGGAAGCGGGGGTATAGGGTAAGGAATATTAAGGATTGTCGGGGATATTAGTGTAGTATCTAAGACGCTTCTTTTCCCTCGGATTCTGCGAATATCTAAAAGTTCCGCCGCGCCCGGCTGTCTGTCTTCATCCTCTGGGCCGCGGCCGTAAACTGTTTACAGCCCGCCCGCCTGAATATGGCGCAGGGGGCTGTTGTCGTAATCTTTTTCGATGGCGTCCAGGACCTTCTCCAGCCCGGCCGCGTCGCGGCCGTAGATCTTGAGCAGCTGGCTCACCAGCCCGCGCGTATAGTCGTTGCGGGGCAGCCAGACCCTTTTCAGGATCTCGTTGGCGTTAGACTGGGCGTTGGGCGAAGAAAGGAGTTCCAGTTCAATGCTCTGGTTGGCCTGGTCGCGCAGGCTTTCCAGCTTGTAGTAATAAGCGCGCAACACCGGGTTGGGGCTCTTCGCCATGGCGCTCCAGTCGTCCACCAGGTTCTCCAGCAGCCTCTCCGAGAAGTAGCCCATTTCGCGGGCAAGCGCCCAGTTAGGCGCCTGCTTTTCAGCGGCTTCGGTTATGAAAATTACGGCGTTGACCTTCGCCGTCTCGTCGGCGCTGGCCTGGCCGAACGGGTACTGCGCGCCGGTGGGACGCCAGGCTGCCCTGCGGCGTATGGTCTCGGCATCGTTGAAAGGGCTGCCGCCGTCGAAGATGCCGGGCTTCCACTCGTACGGCTCCGCCTCGTAGGCTTTCTCAAGCTGGACTATGCGGTAGATATGCTGTTTGAGATAGCTTTTTTTGTGGAAGATCAGGCCGCCGCCGAGGTAATATACGGCATGGTCTCCGTCGTTGAGCACCAGGATGTCGCCGGCCTGGATATTGGCGGCGGGTACGTTCTTGAAATACATCGACAATAGCTGGTCCGCCTCGGGGTTCCCCACGTGGCGCAGTTTATCGGGGGCCATCATCCCGGCGGCAGTAAAGGCGGCGTTGAAACAGTTGGGGCCGGCGAAGTTGGGCTCGCGGTTGAACAGCGCCGCTGCGGCGGGGGGCAGGAACTGGTTAAGCGAAACTATGGAGGCCCCGGGGTTCTGCGCGGCCAGGTCCAGTTCCGCCTTGGCCTTGGGCTGTATAGTCACGGGCTTCGCCGACGCCGAAGAATTGAACGCCGCGCGCAGTTTGGCCGTAAGGGCCTCCGGTTTTACTCCGGCGGGCAGCGCGGCCAGCAGTTCGCTGCCGCAGCCGATATTCGGAACCACCACGCTCACTCCGTTGACCGTGTAAGCGGAGAAAGAGGCGGCCAGGCGCGACGGCGCGGTTTCTGAGCGGTAGGGGACCGGGAGGGGGGGCTGTATCGCGGCGGAGTTTTCAGCTACCTGAGCGGCGTTGATGTCCTGCAATTCAAAAGCCGCGAGATCGGAAAGGAAGGCAAAAGGCAATAATATGAACAGGAATTTCCGCATCAGTAATCCTCCAGCCGGCAAACTGTCCTGTATAGTTTAATATTGCAGGCAGAGTTCCGTAAGAGCCTTTTGGGCATAGAAATAACAGGCCTGAAGGCCCAGGCGTGAAAAAGCGGAAACGCACAGGTAGGCGATTCGCAGTTATACTCCGAGGGGGAACGGACCTGGGAGCCTGTCCGACATAAGCGATTTCGCCTGCAATTGCCGCTTTTGTCCTGCGCCTTTGCGACGCTCAACTTACAACCTTCGTGGAGGGTGCCCGTTTCGCGTCGCTTCGGCTCGGCTTCAAAATCGTCAATTTCGTCATGAAAGCCTTATGTCGGACAGGCTCCTGGCTGCTGCCTTGGCAGCCGCGCGAGATAACCGTCCAGGTGCCGGGAAATCCCGGGCACGACAATAAGAAGATTGGGCAGCAGGAGCCTTTTGTCGTATTGAATGAAGCGGGCCCTTGGGCCCTTGTTCGCATTTCTTTATGGGGCTACAATAACAGCAGGAGCCTTAAAGGCTGTACTTGCGGGATAAAAAGAGAGGCGATATGACCGACTTCAACGGATTAAAAAAGGCTATGGACATGCCGGAGAGCGTTAATGAAGCCTGGAGCCGGCTGGACCGGGATTATTATGGCAAGGTTGAGTTTGCCATACAAACGCATTACATTAAAAAGTTGGTGAAGCCCGGAGAAAGCGTTATCGACATCTGCGGGGAGCCGGGCAGGTACGCCGCGGAGCTGCTCAGGAGAGGCAACAAGGTGGCGCTGGCGGCCCTGTCCGACGGCTTCCTGAGGAAAGCCGAACAAGACATACGCGGGCTGGGGCTAGCTGGAGGCCTGCTGGCGGTGAAGCAGCAGAGTCCTCTGCGGCTGGAGGCGTTCGGGAACGCGCAGTTCGATCATGCTCTGCTTATGGGGCCGCTGATATTCATGGACGCCGCCGAAGAACGCCGGCAGGCCCTGGCTGAAGCCGCGCGCGTGGTGAAGAGCGGCGGCCTCATCTTCCTGACCATGCTCAGCAACCTGCGCTGTGTGGCCGAGATGTTCTACGTGCCCAACCTGAAGTACAGGCTGGTGGCCCTGGAAAATTATTCCAAAAATATTGATGAGATCCTGCGCAGCGGCCTTAACCGGAACGCGGCCGTGCGGGAACTTATAGCCGCCTGCGGCCTTGAGGTGGCCGCAACCTACGGCACGGACTCCGCGGCGGGTATGGCTTTCGATAAAATAGGCGAGATGGCACCCGGCGAAGAGATCTGGCTGAAGATGCTGGACGTACTGATAAAACTGTCCGCGGACCCGTCCATCGCCGGCTTGTCCAGCCATACCACTTACGTGCTTCGCAAGCCGGTTTAGGGCATTAGCAGTCTGCTGAAAAAGCCCCCTCGGTAATGTTTTGAGGCGCTTTCGAGCCGAGGCAAGGCGCGAGAAGCGAGCAGGCCCGTCGGGCCTGTAAGCGGCGGGCAACGAAGCCGCCCACCGAAAGCGGCCAGAAGAAACCGAAAAGGGACTTTTCAGCAGACTGTTAGGAGTATGGGGTAAGGACAGGAACCTTTTTAGCGTATGGAAATAGAATTCATCGAGCCGTCGGACGGGGATGTCGTCCGCATTTACGAGGCTTACCGGGTGTGCGGCGAGCCGGATTCCCCGGCCGTTCCTTTCGCTTCACTGGCTGAAGGGCAGCGCCTGAAAATAGCGGGGCGGCTGAAGGGGATCAACCGGGTGGTGCGGCTGAATAAAGAAAAGGCCGGATTTATTACCATCGTGGACGAGGGGAACGGTTTTAATTTCGGTTTTGGTCTGTTTAAAGAGTTCCGTGGGCGTGGTTTAATGGCACAGATCATACGCGCGGCCGGGGGCTACTTCAAGGCGCATTGCTCTGGCAAGCCGGTCACGGCGGCTGCGCGTAAAGAGAATATCGCGGCTATCAGAAGCCTGCTGGCGGGAGGTTTCGCGCTGACCGGATCCGGGACTAAGCCCCCGATCGGCGCTTATACCGGGCCGATCGAATATGCCGCGTTCAAGTGGAAGGGGGTATAAACAGGGCGCGCCAGCATCCAGAACATGGCGTTTATGCTGCTCAGGGTTCGGAGCGGGACCACAAAAGTCTGCAGCTCTGGCGAGTTCCGGAGCGCGCCGGCTTGTGACAGGTAAGATCCCGTTATTGTTGCGCCATGATTATTCCCGCGTTTCCTGCGGTTTCGCGTTATTGTGTTATAATTTTACTTAAGGTTCTCCGGGCAGAGACTGAATATTTATCATTGAGCAGATACCGGAGACTATATTAACAAGATTTTATAAGGCTGGTTCTAATAGTTCCTTGCTGTTCTTTCTGCAGGCCGCGAACCGAAGGACTCCGGTAATATTCCGAAAGAAGAGCACCCCGTTCAGATAGCCGCGGCTGACCAGGCATGAAAAAAAATCCTAAATTTTATTTTTCCGTATTTCTTTTCCTGGCCACGGCGGCAGGGCCCTGCGGCGCGGTTTCTACCGGGACCGTGGAGGCGGGGGCGGCGGCGCCTGCGACGGGGATGCTTGTGGCGCGCATACTGGAGGAAGGGCACTACGGCCACAAGCCGGTTACCGCCGGGACCTCCCGGGAACTGATGAAGCTTTATCTGAAGATGTACGACCCGTACCACTTGTTCTTTCTCGCCCCGGATATTGAGGAGTTCAACTCCAGCTTCGGCCCTGACATGGCCTTGCGGCTGAAGGACGGCGACGTGGGGCCGGGCTATTTGATATTCAACCGGTATATGACGCGCCTGCAGGAGCGGGTAGGCTGGGCGCATGACCTGGCCCGCTCAACCTTCACCTTTACTTCCGAAGAGGCCATGCTGGCGGACCGGCGCGAGGCCGCCTGGCCGGCCGACGAGGCCGCGGCGCGCGGGCTTTGGCGCCAGAGAATAGAATTCGACCTCCTCCAGCAAAAGCTGGATGGCGCCAAACCGCAGGACGGGGCTAAGGAAGTGCTGAAAAACTACGACCGGCTCCTTGACAACTACAGGGAGTTGGATGCGGCGGACGTGCTGCAGGGGTATCTTTCCGCCCTGGCCGCCTGTTACGACCCGCACAGCGAATACATGGCCGCTTCTGCGGAGGAAAATTTTGACATCAGCCTGGGCATTTCCCTGGTGGGCGCCGGGTTGACCCTTCAGACCGAGGAGGGCTATGTCAAGATCATCGGCATAGTTCCGGGCGGCCCGGCGGATAAAAGCGGCGCGTTCCATGTCAACGACCGGATAGCGGCCGTGGCGCAGGGCGCAGACGGGGCCTTCGCGGAGGTCGTGGGCATGAAACTGGACCGCGTAGTCAAACTCATCAGGGGGGAGAAAGGGACCGTTGTCCGTTTAAGGATAATTCCAGCCGACGCGCTGGACCCCTCAACCCGCGTAATAGTAACGCTGGTGCGCGACAAGATCCTGCTGCGGGACCAGCAGGCCCGGGCGCAGATCGTCCTGGTTCCGTCTGACAGCGGCCGCGACCTGCGGCTGGGCGTCATCAAACTCCCGTCGTTCTACTCCAGGATCGGTCCCTCGGGAGAGGAGAGCACCGCGCGCGACGTGAAGATCCTGCTGAATTATCTGAAACAGCAGAATGTGGCGGGCGTCATCCTTGACCTGCGGGACAACGGCGGGGGCTCGCTGGAGGAAGCCGTGGTCATGACCGGGCTTTTTATCGGCGGGGGGCCGGTGGTGCAGGTGCGGGACTCCCGCGGCGAAGTCCGTGTCCTGCGCGCTCCCGGAACCGGGCCCGACTACGCCGGGCCTGTGGTGGTGCTCGATTCGCGCTTTTCGGCTTCGGCTTCTGAAATAGTCTCAGCCGCGCTTAAGGATTACCGGCGCGCCGTGCTGGTGGGGGAAAAAAGCACCTTCGGCAAAGGTACGGTACAGACAGTGGTGGACCTGGACCAGTACATGCCGCCGGCCCTGAGCCGGTACAAGGCCGGGGGGTTAAGGCTGACCGTCCAGAAATTTTACCGGGTTTCCGGCGGCTCCACCCAGCACCGCGGGGTGGTGCCGGACATCACGCTGCCGTCCGTGGACGACTACCTGGACGCGGCCGAGTCTTCGCTGCCCAACGCCCTCGCCTACGATCAGATCCCGCCGGCCCCATATAAACGCGGCAGCTCCGTAACCCAGCCGGAGCTCGTCATGCTGAGGGCGGCCTCGGCGGGCAGGGTGGCGGCCTCGCCCGACTTCAAGTTCGTGCGGCAGGATATAGCGCTTTACCTGGAGCGCAAGAACGATAAGACCGTTTCCCTCAACTATGCCAGGCGCCTGGCAGAGCGCAAAGAAGAGGAGGCCCGGAAAGCGGCGCGCAATAAGGAGCGCGCAGCGCGCCTTATCCCGCCCCTGTCCGTCACCGATATCACTTTGCAGGACATAGTGTCCGGTAAGCCCCTGGTGCTCAATTCTACGGCTGCCATGGTGGTGGACTACTCCACCGGCGCGCCTGTCGCTTTTGCCGCGGGTGTGGCCGGTTCAGTCAAAGTGGCTATATCCGGCGCCGCCGTTCCCGGCGTCGAGGTTTCCTCCTCCGCGGCGGCCGGCGCCGGTTACGCCCGCGCCCCCGCCGCCGGGGATTTTGTGCTGGAGGAAGCCGCGCGCGTGCTGGCGGACATTATTGTCCCTCTTAAAAACAGGCCTCAAAAAGCGCGCGGAAAATAATGGAAGATATGTTCTTTGGCGACATCGGGGCCGCCGGCGGGAAGACCGGGGGTGATATTAAAACTCTTAAGGCCAGCCTTTTGCCACTTGTACTTTACGGGGACGGCTGGTACGCCCCTTACGTGCGGGAGTACCTGGCGCGGTCCGGGCTGAAGGCGGCGGCTTGTTTTGTGGATGACGGGTTTACCTCCTCCCCCGGAACTGTCGGCTTTGAAGAGGTCAGGCGGCGGTTCGGAAAATTCAATATTGTCATAGGTTTCGCTGATTCCAGGCTCGCCAAAAAGAAGCTTGCGCAAAAGGATGGCGGCCAGGTGGCCGGCGTATATTTTTTTGACGTGATGGGCGCGCTGCTTTACAATAATTTCGACCGGGTTTACGCGGCGCGGCATAAAGAACAATTGGGCCAGGTTTATAACATGCTCTGCGACGAGCTGTCCCGAAAAACCTACGCCGCGTTCATTAACGCCAAGCTGGGCGGCCAGGACAGCCTGTACGGGGTGTGGCGCAAGGATCAGTATTTCCCGGAAGGGATAATCGCGCTTTCAGACAGCGAAGTGTTCGTGGACGGCGGGGCATACACCGGGGATACGCTGCTTGCGTTCATAAGGAAGACAAACAACAAGTACGCAAGGTGCTACGTTTTTGAGCCAGAGCCGGCGAACGCGGCCAGGCTGAACGCCCTGGCCGGCAGGCAGGGGTTCCGCGATGTCCGCATTGTCGGTAAGGGTCTGTGGAGCAGGGCGGATACGCTGCTCTTTGCCGCGTCGGAAGGGGCGGCCGGTTCGGCTATCTCCGCAGCAGGGAACATGACCATTGAAGTGGATGCTCTTGATAATGTTTCCCCTGACGCCACATTTATAAAGATGGACGTCGAGGGCGCCGAACTCGAGGCGCTGACGGGCGCGGCCGGGACCATCCGGCGTAACCGCCCCAAGCTTGCCATCTGTCTTTACCATAAGCCCGGAGACCTGTTCGAGATCCCGTTGTTCATCAAGTCGCTGGTTCCGGAGTACAGGTTCTACCTGCGCCAGCATCAGCCGGTTTCCTGCGAGCTGGTCCTGTACGCTGTAATTTAGGAGGGGCAACCGGCGCCGGGACATTTCGGCTACGGGAAAAAGCGGGCGCCCGTATTGTTTAGTATTTATCGCCAGCTCGCCGGAAGTGGTTTTTGCGCTTATCTTAAAGTCTGCCGCAGGACCGTTTCTAATGTCGTTCTTTTGGCCGCCGGAAACTTAATGGGACAAGGCGCTGGCTTTTGTCCCTTTAGGAAAAGTAAGCGTTAGCAGTCTGCTGAAAAAGCCCCCTCGGTAATATTTCGAGCCGATTTAGAGCCGAGGCAAGGCGCGAGAAGCGGGCAGGCCCGGCGGGCCTGTAAGCGGCGGGCAAAGAAGCC
>JAVHRY010000007.1:0-19548 GCA_036171915.1 Elusimicrobiales bacterium
TCTTGTCCATCTCGAAATAGTTCTTCTCCATGCGCAGCTTGCCCTGCTCGATGGAAGCCCAGTCCACCAGGTCGCTGATCAGGCGGGAGATCTGGATGATGCTGGTGTTGATGAAATCCATCTTCTTCTTCTGGTCGTCGTTGGGCTTTATGGTGGCGGCCAGCATCTCGAAGCTTATTTGCAGCGTCATCAGCGAGTTGGACAGGTCGTGCGAGGCCATGGACATGAATTTGGATTTCATGCCGTTCAGGCGGTCAAGCTCCTCGTTGTTGTGCTTGAGCATGTCTATCAGGCGCTTGTTCTCCTGCTCGAGGTAAAGCTTCTCCTCCGCCTTTTTTATGGAACGGCGCAGGTAATTGAAATCCACGGGTTTTATAAGGAAATCGTAGACTGATTCCTGGATGGCCCGCACCGCCGTGTCCAGCGAGGCGTGGGCGGTCATCATAAGGATCTGGCTGTCGGTGTTGAGTTTACGGATGTCCTTTATCACCTCAATGCCGGTCTTATCGGTGAGATTGAAATCCATCAGGATTACGTGGAAGAAATCGGAGACCACCATCTTCATGGCCTCGGCGCCCGAGCCCGCCTCAAAAACCTTGTACCCCTCCATCTCAAGCAGGTCGCGCAGCGTCTCGCGCAGGTGGGCGTCGTCGTCAACTATTAAAATTTTGCTTTCCATAGTAAAACCGCTGCGGCTCCGCGCCGCTGCTTCACGCGATACTTACCGGGCTGTCCTCATATTTATACTTATTTATAAAGGAGGATACAAGCAGAAAGAAAGGCGGATAAACTTCGGGCTGACTTTTTCCGGATTTACCGTGATTGACCGCAGGGTGGAGCGAAACGGCGCGATTCAACTGTATCTGGGCGCGGGGAAAGCAGAGAGCGGAAATATAAATAAACATTTATTTGTCAGGGGCAGTTAACTGCGCCGCACCTTGCGGTGTCGCTTCGCTCAACCCAGCGATCTCTGCGCCCCTGCGGCGAACTCTTATCCCCTTGGGGGCGGCGGCAGATTCTGTATTATCGGCAGGAAAACTTTAAAACAGGTGCCCTGGCCCACTACGCTGGCCACTTCCACGCGGCCCTTGTGGCGTTCGACCACCTTTTTCACCACGGCAAGGCCCAGGCCCGTACCGCGGGCTTTGGTGGTAAAAAACGGCGCAAAGATCTTATCCAGGGCTTCCTTGGGAATGCCGGGGCCGGTATCCTCCACGTCGATGCGCACCGTACCGGAGTCCACAACCTCGCTGCGCACGTAAACTTTGCCGCGCTCCGGCATTACTTCTATGCCGTTCTTTATCAGGTTCCTGAGCGCCTGGGACAGCTCGTCCGTATCCACGTTCACCGTGGGATTCTCGGGGGCCAGCATTTTGACAAGTTCGATATGCGGCGGCACGGGGAAAGACATTGTCAGGTCGTCCAGGTAGGAATTAAGGTGCGTGGGTTTGGGGTTAAGCTCCCTGGTGCGGGCGAACCCGAGGATCTCGTCGATAATGCCGTTGGCCTGCCTGATCTCCGATTCTATGATGGCTATATGTTTTATAACCTTGGCCTCCGGGTTGGGCTGGGCGGTAGTTTTTACCTTTATAAAGTAGATCGAATTATTTATGACGGCCAGCGGGTTGCGGATCTCGTGGCCTACTACGGAAGCCATCTGCCCTATAGCGGCCAGCCTTTCTTTTTTAATAAGTTCGTCCTGGGCCGACTTCAGTTCCCTGGTGCGCGCCTCCACCCGGTTTTCAAGGCTGCGGTTCAGGCGTTCAAGTTCGGTTTTGGCGGACATGATCTCGGCGGTCTTGATCTTAAGCGACTCGCTCATCTGCATAAAAGTGTGCGCCAGCTCCCCTATTTCGTCGTTGGGCATGCTGAGGTCGGGCAGGTAATCGAAGTCCCCCTCCCCCAGCTTTATGGCCGCCTCGCGCAGCGCCTGTATGGGCTGGGAGATGACCAGCGAAACCGCGTAGCCGAGGAACAGCACAAAAACGGAAACGAACAGCATCATGCGCCAGGTGCGCCTGAGCATGTCGTCGGAAGCCTGGTAGGCCACGGAGACGGACCGCTGTATATAGACCACCCACCCCAGATCCGCGACCTCCGCGAAAGCCCCGAGCACGCGCTCGCCGGTGCTTTCCAGTATAAGCTCGCCGCCGCCGGTCTTGGCGTCGTTCTGCAGCAGTATTTTCAGCACGTCGTCGGGGAGCTTGGCGTTCGGCTTGTAAATCTCCTTGGAGTTGGAGTGCGCTATAAGGAAGCCGTTGGCATCTATAACCGCGGCCTGCGTATGCGTAGCCTCCGGGAAACCGGTTTTTAAGAGGCTTGAAAGCGCCGTCAGGCTCATCTTCGCGAGCACCGCCCCGGCCGGCTGGTTGGTTACGGGGTTTACTATCTGCACCCCCATGGTGATCGCCGGGTAGGAGCCCATGTACCTCTCCAGGCCGCCTACAAATTCCCCCGCGCTCATAACCTTGGAGAACATGGCGTCGCCGGAAAAGTCGCGCATCTTGCTCTCGTGCACGAAGCGTCCCAGCCGCACGGTTTCGGCCCCCGAGGCATTCACCACTGAAATTTCCAGGAAAGCCGGGTGCAGCTGCATAATATGGCTTACCAGCCCCTGCTGCTTGCCCGTGTCCATGGAGGCAAAATCCTCCAGGTGCGCCGCGTCAAACAGCACGTTGCGGAAATTTATTATATAGCTTGAGACCGTATCGGCAAAGCCCACCGCCAGGGCTTCCTGGTCGTGCGATATAGCTTTGTTCAGGGTAAGCTGGCTGAGGTTTACAAGGTAATAGCCCACTATGCCGAGCGGCAGCAGGGAAACTATAAGAAAAATAAGCAGGAACTTATAAAACAGCCTGCCTCTTTTCTTCGGGACTTCGGTCATATGATCAGCCAAGAGCTCATACCAGGATAAGTATATTATCCCAAAAAACTGTTACGGAAATATTGCGGCAGGCCTGAAAGTTGCAGCCGCGACTTTCCGCCCGCTGCGCGGGGAATCCTGCAGGATTCAGGATAAAAAACGGCCGGCTACTCGCCGGCCGTTAAGCTATTTCGCGCAGCCGGCGCCGGGCTGGCCCGGGGGAGGCAGCTTTTCAAAGCCGGGGGTCTTCGCCAGCTCGCCCAGGCCCACCATGAACTGCCTGCCGTTAACCATGAACGACGGGGAGGTGGTAAGGCCGAGCGCGGCGCCGGCGGCGAAATCCGCGGCCAGCAGCGTCTTCCCCTCTTCAAAACCCGCGGTTACCGCGGCGGCGTCCAGGCCCGCGGCGGCGGCGGCCTTCTGCCAGTCGGGAGAGGTTATTTCCTTATTGCGCTCTGACAGGTAGGCGCTGAATTTGTCCGGGAAGCGGCCGGCTATAAAGATCTGGCGCGCGTCCTCTTCCCACTCAGCGGCGCCGTGGAGGCTGGAAAATTCCAGGCCGCCCTTGTCGTTCTTCTTAGCCTCGCCTATATAGTGTATTTCAACCTTCAGGCCTTCCGGCAGGAGTTTATTCTTCCTGGCGTCAAGAACCGAGTTCTCGGCCATTACCCCGAACGGACACTGGCTCATCACGAAAATTTCCAGCGTATTCTTTTTTTCAGCCCTGCCGGCGTAAAGGCCGCGTCCCTGGCGGTCTTCGTAGACCAGGTAGCCGCCGTTCTCTTTAAACAGGCCGGCCTTTATTTCGTTATCAAGACGGGCCCTGGCGTCGGGAGTGGCTTCCAGAATATAGGACGGCACAAAATCCAGCGCGGGGAACTTGGCCGGGCGCCCGGGGGAATCATAGTCCAGGACAACAGGCTTTATGCCTTCAAAATACTTGTCAAAGACGCTTACAAGCGCGTCGCTCTTGAGAATGCCGGAGCTGAGCACCACCCAGAAACCGGGCGGGGGTAGTTTGGGCCGGGGCTTGTACCCGGCGGGAAGGGCGGCCCGGCGGGAAGGGGGCAGGGCGGCGTTCACAGCGTCATAAAGCGCCATCAGGCGCTGCGAGCCGCCGTAGGGCTTACCGTCCAGCAGCAGCGCGGTGCTGACGACACCGGCAGCAGAGGAAGCCTTATAAGCCGCCGCCAGCGCCGCTTTAGAATCAGAAGCGCAGCGCTTTTCCAGTTCGTCCGGGTTGATGCCCGCGAAAAGCGCGGCCTCGCGCCAGCCGTCGGCCGCCGGGTTCAGGGACCTCGCGTTAAGATAGGTCAGGAGCTTGCCCGGGTAAGAAGCGGATATGACCGCGAGGCGCACGGATTCGGCCAGTTCCGGCTCTCCGCGCCTGGCCGCGAAAGTGCCGTCGGAATTTTTTGAAACCAGCGGGCGCACGCGCAGAACGGAGGCGTCAAGGCGGCGCCTCACCGTGTCCGCTAGGAAGAACCACTGCCAGCCCTGGCCGTCCATGGCTTCGAGGTAAAGATCCAGCCGGCCGCCGGCGGAAACGGCCTTAGCCGGCGCGGCGGCGGAAGGCTCGAGGGCGAAAGCCGGGCAGGCGAGCAGGACCGAGAGCAGCAGCAGCGCGTTCTTTTTCATTTACTCCCCCTCCGTGACAGCAGCTGGTGTATGCGCATGGACAACTCCCGGATGTCGAACGGCTTGGTAAGATATTCGTCCGCGCCCAGTGAGAAGCCCTGCGTCTTCTCTTCTGCGGAAAGAAAACGCCCGGTCATCATTATCAGGATAAAGTCCTTGGAAAACCGGCGCAGCTCCTGGCAGATCTGAAAGCCGCTTGAGTCCGGGAGCTGTATATCCATTATAACCACTTCGGGCAGGTGCTTCTTTGCCGAAGCTATGCCGGCCTTGGCGTTGCCGGCCGCAAAGCAGGTAAAACCTTCAAGTTCCAGCACCTCGGTCAGGCTTTCGCGCAGGTGTGTGTCGTCGTCTATAACAAGTATTTTCTGTGCAGCCATATTTTTTTCTCCTGGAACTTATTTTATTTAGAGCCCGGGACCAGCTTGTAGCCCACGCAGGGCACCGTGTGGATGTAGCCGGCGGCCTTGCCCATCTTGGAGCGAAGCCGGCGCACGTGCACGTCCACCGTGCGGGGGGAGCCGAAATAGTTATAGCCCCAGACGCGCTCTATGAGGTAAGGCCTTGAGAGTACGCGGTTGGGAGAGCTCAGGAAAACATAGAGCAGGTCGAACTCCTTGGCCGTAACGGTAATTTCTTTCTTGTTTATGAGCACCGTGTAGCTGGACATGTTGAGCTCTATCTCGCTCATTTTCAGCACTTCGTCCTGCTGCACGGTTACCGTGCGGCGCGCCACCGCCCGCACGCGGGCCACGCTCTCGTGCAGGTCCTGGCTGTAGCTCAGGCATTCGTCGGCGCCCAGCTGGAAGAAAGCCAGCTTGTAGGAAATTTTGGGGGCCTCCCGGCCCGCGGAGCCGTGCTGCACCAGCGTGTCAAGCGTAAGCCCGGAGGGAACATGGGAAAGGATGGCGTCCGGCGACTCCAGCACCGCTATCACGGGGATATTCTTGTTCTTTGCCCGGAGATTTCGGATAAAGACAAGACCGTCTTCGTCGGCCAGCGCCTGCCCTATCATCACCATATCGAAGGATTTTTCGCCCAGCATTCCCATCACTTCGCGCGCCCGGGTAGCTGTGGCCACGGCGTAACCCTGCCTTGAGAGCATTTCAATTATGAGCGAAGCCCTTGAAAGGTCTTTTGAGGCAAAAATTATATTGATTTTCACAAGGTCTCCTAAATGAACAGGCAGCGGTACAGGCAGAGTAAAAATAACGAGATTACTTTACCTATTCCCCGCTCCTGTGCCTGTTCCTTCTATTCGTGGGCTATTTCTTCTATATCGAACGTTATACCGCGAAGCCCCAGCACCCCGGTAAAAACATTGTAAAGGAACGAGGCGAAGACAAGCACGGCGGTGGTGATGATAACGTAGAGCAGGGAATAAAGCCCCACGCTAAGCAGTTTCTGCATCGCGCTCATGGGCACGATCTGGGGGTTGGGCACCACCATAAAAGTGACGACTCCGCCCAGAAGGGCGAGGAAAAAAATCACCAAAGGCACGGATGAGGTCACCAGTGAACCTACGCTGATATTGCGGACTTCA
Source organism: Elusimicrobiales bacterium (assembly GCA_036171915.1). GTDB lineage: Bacteria > Elusimicrobiota > Elusimicrobia > Elusimicrobiales > UBA9959 > UBA9959. The sequence goes on from JAVHRY010000007.1 coordinate 6,042, forward strand.
AGTTTCATTTTCCCTCCATAAAATAACAGCGGGATACGGGTCCTGTCCCGCTAGTATAAATATAATACATAATTATCCGGAAGAAATAGCAAAAAAGCGGCGGAAAGCGGCGGGGCTCACGGGCCCTTCGCGCTTTCCGCCGCTTTCCGGCCTTCCGGCTTCGGACGGCTGCCGGATTTACTACATCGTCACCCCGGCTTTCGGATAGAACAAGATCAGCGTGCGGTTAGTCTCGGCGGTCTGGCCCACGTGCAGCACCTTTACGTTTAAATTCTGGTTTTTAAAGACGGTTTCCCCTTCCACCGGCTGTTCAGGCATTTCAAAGGCCTGCCCCACAAGGCGCAGCAGCGTCTGCTGCTGGCTGTCGACGACGTCGAGCAGGTGGACGTTTTTAACGTCCACGCCCGAAGCCATCTCAAAATTGGCGTAAAGAATATTATTGTTTTCATCCACCACTATAACGTAGTTGGTGGACGGGATTATAAGATTGAGCAGGGAGCGCCACCAACGCTGCTCGGCCTCCCTGTAGGTTGTGTCGCGGTTGGAAATCCCCTCTATTTCCACCTTCATTTTCCCCATCAGCCTTACCATCGCGGCGGCCAGATCGCCTATTTCATCGGGGCGGGGCGGGAAGCGCAGTTCGAAATTTTTCAGCGAAACCCCCTCCACGCTTTCATTCAACGCCTCCATGGGGGAAATGACGTAATGGTGAAAAAAGAAATATAACGGGAGGCCGAGCAGGAAAAGAACGCCCACCGCCCCCATAACGTACTTGCGCATCGCCGAGCCTATCAGGACCTCGGACCCGGCCCGGGAGACCATCATGTCTATGATCCCTATTATATCCCCGCGCAGCGTGAACGGGATGGCTATTTCATAAAAAGGCTCGCCGCTTACCTGGCGGGTTTTGGGCGACTTGGACAGGTAGGCCTGCGAGATGGCGTCCGTAGGCGGCGGGACCTGCACCTTATATTCGTCCCAGGAGGTGCCGATAAACCGCGACTCCTTGTGCCAGCGCACCCGGCCGGAGCGGCTGAGATAGATAAGCGAGCTTATGCGCTCGTCCTTGGCGAGCGCGGTCATTACGTCGTATTCCTCGAAAGAAATGGCGTTGGCGTTGTTCAGCAGGCCGTTGCGCAGCGTAAGGTTATGTACCCGGACGGTTTCTATAACGTCCTGTTTGAGCTTTTCGTCAAAAGTCCACTTGAACAGGTTGTAATAAAAAACGCCGCCAAGGAACATCACATAAATGCCGATGCCTATAAACCAGATTAGCCACTTCATCGTAAGCCGCATAAATTTATCCTCGCAAACCGTAAACGGGAAACAGCTAAAGCGGAACCGCGGCACGCCTGCGCTTACCGCCTTACGGGTAATATTATAGAAAAAGCTTGTTGCCTGGATGTTAAATAAACATTAACTCTAAAAACCGGGCCCGGCTGTAAAAGCCGGGCCCGGATCTTTTAACCGTCCGCTGCCCCCTGTCCGCGGCCCGCGCCGCTACTGCCCGCCGGCGATAAGCTGTTCTATGCGCTTTAACCCGGCGCTGGCATCGGAGTTACCCGGGTCAAGCTGGCGCGCTATGGTCCATTCGTCGCGGGCTTTGTCGTAGTTGGAATTCTGGAAGAATTTAAGCCCTTCCACGTAATGCTGCTGGCCGGCCAGGCGGTTTTCCTCGCTTACGCCCTGCGGTTTTTTAAGCACCTCTTCCACGCTGACGCCTTTTCTTTTTGCGTCCTCCTCGGCTTTTTTGCGGTCGCCCTCTTCTTTGGAGCGGCGGGCTTCTTCGGCCTGGGCCCGGCGCGAGGCTTCTTCGGCCTTGCGTTTTTTTGCGGCAGCCTCGACCGTCATCTGCTCCCGGGCGCGCGAAATAAGTTTATCGAGGTAGGCCATATTGGCTGTATAAGGCTTGGCCTGGTCCCACTCCCCTATGGCTTCGGTATAGCGCCGCGCGCCGTATAATTTTTTCCCGCCGGTGATGTAGGCGCTTTCAATTTCGCCCTTGACCTCGCCTATTAATTTACTGGTTTTAGAATCCCCGGGCTGTATCTCTAGCGCCAGGCGCAGCCCCTGGTAAGCGTCTTTCAGGCGCCCCTGGGCGTAAAACTCAAGCGCCTCCTTAAGTTTGTCGTTGGCCTTCTGCTGGCGGAGTTCGTCCTCGATGCGCATCACCAATTCTATTATCCGGGCGTCCCTGGGCCTTATAAGCAGGGCGTTGTAATAATTATCAAGCGCCCCCTTAAGGTCGCGCGCGGTGTAAGCTTCGGCGCCCTTTTGCGCGTAATATTCCTTCAGGTCGTCTTTGATCTTGGCCAGCCAGTACTTCGCCTTTATATTATTCGGCGCCAGCTTTACCACTTCCGTCATCTTCTGGTGCGCCTCAACCACCCTGCCCTCGTTATAATAGGAAAGGGCGGTTTTAAACCTGTCCTCCAGCATGAGTTTTTCGCTCATCCCGGAACGGGCGCCGCCGCGGAGCTGGTTGGAAGCCTCAAGCAGCATTTGGGCGTCCTGGTAATTCGGGTCTATTGAAAGTATCTTGGCCGCGAGGTCCTTGGCATCCTCGTAATTGCCGTGGCGGTAATATTCAAAGGCGTTTTCATAGACATTGTCCAGCATGGTTTCCTGGATCTTCTGTTTTTCGAGTTTTATCGTTTCCAGGAATTTCTTTTTTTCTTCAAACTCCCCCAGGCTGCCCAGGCCTGTTTTCTGCAGGTCCAGGAAGAGGGACTCCTCGCTTTTAACGCGCGGCTTTTGCTGCGCCGCCGCCGGGCCGCAAAGCGCCGCTGAAAAGATAACCGCCAGAAAAATATTTATCATAAAGCCTTGGTCCGCATGTCTTTTAAAAAGGCATTCCCCCTGTTATCAGGTCGCTGATCATCGGGGCCAGCATCAATATGAACACCGTCGGGAAGATGAAAATAAAAAGCGGGATAAGCATCTTGGTAGAGGCCTGGGCGGCCATTTTTTCGGCCCTGTTAAGACGGCGGAAACGCATGTCGGTGGAATAGTTCCTCAGCAGCTCCACCAAGCTGGTGCCCAGCTCGTCAGACTGCACTATAAGGCCCACGAAAGAGCGCACCTCCTGCAGCCCCGTGCGCAGCGAGAGGCGCCGGAGCGCGTCGCGCCTGGAGTAGCCCAGCTGGACTTCGTTTATGGTGCGTTCTATCTCCATCTCAAGCCCGGTTTTTACCGGCGCGATCTTTACAATGCGGTCAAAAGCCGTCATGTAGTCAAGGCCCGACTCTATCATCAGCGCGCCCAGGTCCACGAAAGTGGGAAAATTGCGGATTATGTCTTCCTGCCGCGCGCGTATGCGCCTGGAATAGATAGCCGCTTCCGGCAGCATGAAGCCGATCGGAGCGACAAGAAGCGCAAAAGGCGACTGGCTGAGCGCGAAGAAAATAGCTGGCAGGGCGCCCCCTACTATCATCTTCAGATGCAGCATCTTCAGCGGGTTCGTGTTCTGGGGCCGGCCCAGCAGCATATAGGTTTCTTCCAGCTTTTTTTCAAACCCCATCTGCCGGGCTAAAAAGAGGTCGACCTTGTCCCAGAAGTTCTTGCTGCCGTCAAGCTTGTCGAAAACCGAGGTTTCCTTGCCCGCCATGTCGCTGATGTCGCCTATCGGCGAGCGCTCTGTATCCTGCGGCGCAAAAAAACGCTGCACCGCGGTGAAAGCGGCGAAGGAGCCGGCCACCGAGATTATAACCAGCAGGACGCTTGTTATCTTTTCCGGGTTCATACTCGTATCTTCCCCAGGCTGGACACGACCTTCATGCCGATAGCGACCCAAATTATGCAGAAGACCGCGGTGGCCATCCCCAGCGGCTGGCTGTAGAATTTTATCATGGTCTCCGGCTGGAACAGGAACATGACGCCGACCATTACCCACGGCATGATCCCCACCACGATGGATTGAATCTTCTGTTGGGCCGTCATGGCCTTAGTTTTTTCCTCAAGTTTGGACTCCTCGCGGATATCCACCACGATGCGCTCGAAGACCTTGGTCAGGTTGCCGCCCATCTGGCGCTGCAGCACTATGGCGCGTATCATGTAGGAAAGCATTTTGGAGGCCACGCGCTCTTCCATAACACCCAGGGCCTTTTCAAAGGTCATGCCCAGCTGGTAATTCTTTATGACCAGCGCGAACTCGTCGGAGATGGGCGGGATGAGGTCTTTTGAGACCATTTCAAAGCCCTGCACCACGTCCAGGCCCGAGCGGAGGCAGTTTGACAGCAGGATCAGGCCGTCCATCAGCTGTGTGTCGATCTTCTTGCCGCGCCGCTCCTTCATGAAATTAAGCACAAAAGCCGGAGTGCGCATGCCTATCACTATCCCCAGGATGCACAAAAAAAGGAACGCGAAAATATTCATGGTGAGCAGGCCCAGGAAAGCGAACACGCCCGCGGGGACCAGCACCAGGTATTTGACGTTTATGTTTATGAACTGGCGTGAAAAGGCCTCGGTGAATACTTCCACTTTTTTGGCGTAGTCGCCCATCATGGCGTTCGTCTTGGAATCGTTCATCGCGAAGAAGGCCTGCACCGCGAGGAAGATAAGTATTATGCCCAGGATGGTAAGGGCGCTGGCGAAAATGCGGGCGGTCGGCGATTGCTTGGGAGGAGCCCGATACGCCCTGGGGGCGGTCAGCAGCAGCCTGAAGGCCTGCTGGCTTATGATAGCGGAACTCGTAACCGCCTCGGCGTAGCCCCGGGAGTTGGTGCTGGAGATAGCGTCGGCTATGGATTCCATCTCGCGCAGTATGAGATTAAAGGAAGCCATCAGCGCGCGGCCCCTGCCGTCCATGGAATCGCCCATGGTTACCTCGCGCGTGCGCGCGCGGTAAAGCCTGTCCAGCGCCATCTGGAAGCGTATACGGATATCCGCGTATTCCTTTACGAGCAGGCCGGGCTGGATGTTGGCGCCGCCGGCTTCCGGGGGAAAAGTCTTGCGCGTAAGCTCGAGGTAATCGTAAATTATCGAAACAGGGACCTGCCAAATCGCGGCCTCCGAAACTTCCCCCTCCTCCGGATCGCGCCACACCTTGCGCCCGGCCATGACGGGGACCTCCGTCTCTATCCACTTCGGCATTTCTATGGTCACCTTGGAACCGCGGCAGTTCAGGACCTGCTTGTATATAGCCTGGTCTTTTTGCGGCGCCAGGTAGTAGTAGAAAAGCTGCATCTTAAGCGCGGCGCAGGAGATCTCGTCCATTTCCGGCTGCGTAAAAACTCCCGCCTGCGCGGGCTTTCCCGCGAGGGCGCTGAGCAAAAACACCATGGCAGCCAGTTTCTTCATACCTGTCTTTATTTCCCCGTCCGCAGCTTCTTCTGCTCTTCGGTCCAGAATATTTCTATAGGCACCTTGAAACCGTGGGTTTCAAAATCCTTGTAGAACTTGGGAGGATCCCCGGTGGCGGTAAAATACCCCACCACCTTGCCGTTCTCATCCATCCCGGTCTGGTAATACTTGAAAATATCGTGGGTGGAAATCTGGTTCTCTTCGCGGCCGGTTATCTCGGTTATGGCGGTTATTTTACGGGTACCGTCGGAAAAGCGGGTAAGCTGCACTATCATGTGCACGGCGGACGAGATCATTTCGCGCAGCGCCCAGATGGGCAGGTCCGCGCCGGCCATAAGGCACATGGCCTCCAGGCGGGTGAGCGCGTCGCGCGGAGTATTGGCGTGGATGGTGGCCAGCGACCCTTCGTGGCCGGTGTTCATGGCCTGTAACATGTCCAGGGCCTCGGAACCGCGGACTTCGCCGACCACGATGCGGTCGGGGCGCATGCGGAGGCAGTTCTTTACCAGGTCGCGGATGCTGACCTCGCCCTTGCCTTCAATGTTGGGCGGGCGGGACTCCAGGCGCACCCAGTGGTCCTGCTGCAGCCGGAGTTCGGCTGTGTCTTCCACCGTCACTATACGCTCGTCCTCGGGAATATAGCTGGACAACATGTTTAAAAAAGTGGTTTTACCGGTGCCGGTGCCCCCGGAGATGATAATATCCTTCCTGAGCCTCACGCAGGCTTTAAGAAATTCCACTCCGACCTGCGAGATGCTGCCTTTCCTTATAAGTTCGGCGTCGGTAAAAGGTTTGGCGGAAAAACGGCGGATGGTGAGCGTGGGACCGGAGACCGCCAGCGGCGGGATAATGCCGTTCACGCGGGAGCCGTCCTTCAGACGGGCGTCCACCAGGGGAACGGATTCGTCTATGCGGCGGCCCAGCGGCGCCACGATGCGCTTCATCACCTGCATTATCTGCTCGTCGTTGCGGAATTTGTATTTTGTAAGTATCAGTTTGCCGGCTTTTTCTATGTAAACCTTGTCGAAAGAGTTCACCATGATCTCCGTCACGGAAGGGTCGCGCATCAGCTCTTCCAGCGGTCCCAGGCCCAGGATCTCGTCAAGCAGTTCGTTAATGAACTTCACGCGCTGCTCGCGGGTAAGCGGGGTAGAAACCTCTTTGGCCAGCAGGCCGTTTATAATTCCGTCCACGCGCTTGCGCGTCCCCAGGTTGACGGCGGCGTCGTCGGAAATCTTAATGCGCTCGGTTTCAAGCGCCGTCACCACGTTGCGGTGCACCTTCATCTTAAGCTCGTCCCAGAAAGGGGGAACGTCCACGCGCCCGGAATTGGGCTGGGCCCCGGCCCGGGCGGAAGACTCGGCGGCGGGCGCCTCTTTTTCAGTGGCCCGCCAGAGCATATCGGAGCCGTGGGAGAATTCAGGGGCGGAGATATTGGAAGCCCACTGCTTTTCCGACGGTTTCAGTTCCGCGAGCCGCCCCAGCAGAACGCGCAGTATGCGCACCCACTGGGTGTTGGGGTTCTCCGTAATAAGGATCTTGTTCTGGTTGGCGCAGGCCGGCAGCGAGTCCTCCCAGGGCATAAAGGCCAAAATATCCTTGCCCATCTGCTTGAAAAACTTTTCTATCTCTTTGGGGCCCACCGCGCCCGGCATGTCGTAAAGGTTGGCCACCACTTCGAACTTGTTCATGGGGAAATGCATCTCGTTAACTTCCCTGAAGAACCCGGAGGTGGCGTTAAGGGAAGAGACATTGGAATTGGTAACCCAGAACACCAAATCCGAGATGTCAAAGGCGAAGATCTGCATGGGGAAATACGGGTCGACGTCTATAAAGATATCGAAGTTCTGCGACAGCCGGGAGAGTATGGGCAGTATCAGGTCCGGGGACATTTTGGCTATTTCAGAGCGGCGGTTAGAGAGCGGCAGCACCCCTACTCCCCACTGTGAAATAGGTATTTTGCCCTTAAGCAGCACCCCGAGAGCGCCTACGGATTCACGCCCCAGGGTCTTGACTATTTCCGACATGGAGGGCGGGTTAAGGCCCAGCAGCTGGGCGTGCTCCACCCGGCACATGGGGTCCAGCGGGATAACCAGGACGTTGCGCTTCTGATAATTAGCCCAGGCCAGGGCCAGGTTCATAAGGACGGTGGTCTTGCCCACGCCCTCTTTAGGGCCCGAGAAAGTTATGACGCGGGGGGCAAGATTCTGTTCGTCCATATTAGCGCTTCTCTATTTTATGATGTCGAACGTCACGAACAAAAACAGAGAACTCTGCTCTTCTACGATGTCGCTGGAAGAAAAAAGGGCGCCGATCAGGGGCAGGCTGCCCAGTATGGGCACGCGGTTCCTGGTAACGTTCCTGCTGCTGCGCTTCAACCCGCCGATAACCAGGGTTTCGCCGCTTTTTATTTCCACCTCGGTAGAGATCTGGCGGGTTATCATGGACGGGATGGTGGTGCCGGAGGCGACCACCGGCCTTGAATAGTCCGGGTTTGAAACCTCCAGTTGCACCTGCACGTCCACGGTATCCTTCTTTTCGGTAAGGATAACCGGCAGGATGTTGAGGATAACGCCGAACTTCTTAAATTCCGCGCCTACCCCCTGGTTGTTGGAGTAAGGCACGGGGATCTCACCGCCGACCGTGATATTGGCCTGCGTCCCGCTCTTGGTGATAATTTTAGGATTGGACAGCATCTGCGCCTTGCCTTCCGTCTCAAGCAGTTTCAGCGAGGCCGATAACTGGGTTTTGCGCTCAAAATCGCCCATGGTTATGATACCCGGGATGGTCTTTTCGGAGAAATCGAAGAACTGGTTCCAGGAGAAGCCGCGCGTCTTCTGTATGGAACCGCTGATCTCCACGATATCGGCGCTGACCGCCACCATCTGGGAGGTTTCGGCGCCGGCCAGCGCGGGCAGGGCCAGCGCCGACAGCAGCAGGAATATTTTTTTCATAATAGATCCTATTTAACTTTTTATAAGCCGCTTGAACGAGGCTATCTCCATGGGGTGCAGTTCAACGTCCCCCAAACCGCGCACGATAACGACAACCTCGCCCTGCTTGCTCGAAAGCGCCAGGTACTGCGCCTCGTTGGGGTTAAGCGCCAGGCTCAGCCCCGCCTTTTCGGAAAAAGCCTGGTCGGCCGTTTCGGCCGCGGCCTTGGATTTAGCCTGCGAACCGGACAGGCCCTGGCCCAGGTTCGAGCCCACGCCTAGCACCAGCACGTTCTGCAGGATCGTGGCGGTAACTTTTTCCTTCCGGTTATCGCCCAGCACGGCGTCAAAAGTAACAAGGATGTCCACGCGGTCGCCGGGCTTTATCAGCCGCAGCAGGTCGTTCTCGAGCGGCAGCACGCAGCCGCGGAAGCCCGGCGGGACTTTGACGCTCAGGCCCGCCTCGGGGCTCAGCGAGATCAGGGCCGACTGGGTTATCTGGTTGCCCTTCGGGATGCGCACCGCGGTAACCAGGTTGGAAACGAGTTTTATGTCCGACTGGCTTTTAATTTCATAGGAATCCTGTTCTATAAAATTTCTGGGGATAACCCGGGTATCGACCAGGTCCACGTTCATAATGGTGCGGGCCGGCAGGTCGTACTTGGCCACCAGCACCTGGGCGGGTTCATTCTGGGCCGAGAGGGTGCGCTCTTTGGAAGTAAGCACCCACCAGTAAATCCCCGCCGCCGCCAGGGCCAGCAGCATCGGGACCATCATGCCTTTCTTTTCCATATGTATATTCTCCAGTTAAATTATTGCCTTCCCGTTAAATTTGTGTTAAATCCGTACGCGTGCTACTGGAAATACGGCTGCTCCACCGGCATGCGCACTTTGACTATTATCCGCTTGATCCTGCTGCCTTTGGGCGGATCTGAAAGCGCATAGCTGGACCCGGGGAAGATAAGTTTTGCCGGGTAAGTAAGCGTAACGAGCAGGTCCTGCCCCATCTGCCCCGACTGCGGGTCTTTGAGCGTGGGAACCATAGACCCTTGCACGTCAGCGCCGGGAGTAAGCGGGAACATCTGGGTTTTCAGAATATTTCTCATCTTCGTGTTGGCAAGGCTCTCGCCGCCGCCCTCGTGCCCGCCGGAGCTTGAAACCCTCCCGCCGGCCACCAGCGAACCGATGCGGGCCAGTTCATAAGCGCAGTGGTGCGCCAATATGGTCTGGAACCCCATGTTGCCCATTTCCATTATAAAGAACAGCAATAACATGAAGATCGGCAGCACCAGCAGCAGTTCTATGGTTACCTGCCCCGCCTTGCCGACCCGGAGTATAGCCCGGATAATTTTCTTCATACACATAAAGCCAAGCCTGTCTGTGCCCTACGGACACGGAAAGACTTTTCAGTAAACCGGCCGCGCCGGCTATAACGCCGCGGCCAGTCAGCCCGCGCCAGTGCGGGGGAGGATTAAAGAACCGCGTCTTTACTGGTTGCCGCCGCCAGCGCCCAGCGTGCCGGCCGCGCCGTTGATCATATTCTGTATCTGCCCGAAGAGCTGGGGCATATACTTCTTAAGAGCCACGCCGGCTATGAGGACCACGCCCACGACCACGGCAAGCATCAGCAGGTATTCCACGGTATTCTGGCCTTTTCTGTTCTTAAATAACTTATTCATTTTCATTATCCTCCGTAAACAATTTTAAATCCGGCGCTTTCTCTACCAGGGCGTCTCGGTATACATCCTTATTATAACCATTCCGCCGCGCTTAAACTGGTTAGACAGCGAATACTGCAGAGCCTTATACATCACAACGAAAACGAAGAGCAGAGAAACCGTTACCAGCAGGTATTCTATAGCCGTCTGGCCCCTGCGCGTAAAGCGGGAAGCGTAAAGCGGGAAGTGTTTAAAAACTGAAAGAGACATCTTTTATGCGCCTTTTAAACTCTTTACGTTTTGCGCTTTCCGAACTAGAACTGTATCCTTAACGCCATCTGGGTGGCCTTGCCCAGCGCGCCGTACGGGGCCATGGTGTAATCAAGCCCCATGCCGTAGCCCAGCGCCTGCGCGCTGTAGATCCCGAAGCCGAAAGATAAGCCGCCGGAGTTGTTGAGCCCCAGGCTGTTCATGGTTTTATCCGCAATGTTCTTGCCGTAATCGTCGGCCGGGCTATAGCCCACGCGCAGTGAAATACGCCCCACCTGCAGCAGTTCTTCCGGCAGGTTTAACTCCAGCCCGCCCCCGGTAACTCCGGAACGGTCCGAGTAGGATTTCTGTTCTACCGCCAGCGTCAGGAACGGATTAAAAACGAACGCTCCTCCCAGGCGCTGCACTTTAACGACCTGGTGCGACTTGCCGGAAAAGTTCTGCCCGGACCAGCCCAGCGACAGTTTACGGCCAAGTTTCAGAACCACGCCGGCGTCAAAAACCAGGTTGGTATACCTGGAGGAATCGTTGTCCTCCAGCACTTCCTTGGCGCTTGCGCCCACCAGTAATTTTTCAAGAAAAAAGCCCTTGGCCACACCCAGCGTAGCGTAGCCGTCGTGCACGCGCACATCGTCGAACTGCGGCTCGCCGGCGGAATTGCGCACGTCAAAATTCTTCAGGCCGTAATAGGCCATATTGACCCCTACCACGGACTGCCCTATGGGGTGCACGTACGACATATACTGCCCGGAGTAATCCTGTATCCAGCTGAGGTAAGAAAAGGAGAACTCGCGCATCTGGGCGGAGGCTATGCCCGCCGGGTTTACGGCAAGAGCCTCCCCGCCTTCCACCAGCGACACGCCGCTGTTCCCCAGCGCCTGCACCCTGGGGCTGCCGGTGGGGATCTTCATAAAGGCCGCGCCTTCGGTGCCAATTCTGGCGTCAGCCGCGCGCAGCAGGGCTAATGGCTGGGTGAGCAGGGCCGCGGCCAGAAGAACCGGCCATAAAACCCTTTCCCCTGGTTTTTCAATCTTCTTCATAAGGTTCCCTAATTGTGCGGCTAAACTGCGAAGCGGCGGATAATTGCAGAGTTTTTGCGCCGCGGCCCTCAACATCCCTTAATTACGGGATCAATATTTTTTTGACCGTCTGGCATACGCCCCTTGTCCCCTCGCTGGCCTCAAAGCGCGCCACCACGAAGTACACCCCGGGCGCCACCTTACGGCCGGAGCTGTTCACCTTCGGCCAGCAAGCCGGGTCCGTATGGCTTATTTCACACGGCCCTGCCGCCCCGTGGACGCCGATATCGTCCCCTACGCCGCGCTCGCCGTAATCCTTCTTGTAGACCAGGTCCCCCGCTATGTTGTAGATCTTAAGCGCCACCCGGCCGGTCATCGGCAGCGGGATATGGAACCACCCGTTAAGGCCGGGGTACGGGTTAGGCGCAAAATACATCTTGGCGAAGTCGCCGCACGGATCTGTGGTGCCGCTCTTGGTGATAGTGATATTTGACGTTACCACATCGTCCGCCAGGTTTGTCCCCGTAGCGTAAGCCCCGCTTACCGTGTCTATCGCGTTAGTGTCCGTGGACGCGTAGATCTTGAACACGTAGTTCCCGTCCGGCACTTTAGCCAGCGTCAGATCCGTGCCGTCCCAGGACTCCGAGATCTGCGTGCGCGCCGGCCTCACGCCTATGATCCTCTTCACCAGCGACTTGCTGTCGTCCGGCCGGGGGCTGCCGTACGCATCAAATGACGTGCCGGGCTTGTAGATCTTGGTAACCACTTTCATCGGCTCCGAAACCTGGTAATTTATAACCGCCGGATTATCCAGCGTCAGCGGCGTAATGGCCACGTCGTAGAGCCGCAAAGGGTATACGTCTATGGTCATCTGCACCGTGGCTTTGGACGCCATCTCGGAGGTTATGTCCTGCGCCCTCACCCGCACGTTATATCCCCCGCCGGGCACAAAATTACCAAAGGCGTCCTTGCCGTCCCAGAAATCCTTATACACTATGTCCGCGTCGCGGATCTGCCCCGCCAGCACCGTAGCTATCACCTTTTCCGGCAGGAACATCGTTATCACTTCCACCGTAACGGACGACTGCCGCGTCAGCGAATAGTCTATCTCGTAGGGCGGCAGTTTTATGTCATCCGAGGAGCTGTACATGGTGGGAATGGTCGGGCTAACGTCAAAGGACGTGAAAATTATCTGCCCGCGCGAAACATCCACGTAGCCGTAAGCCTGGTCCGTGGCGTACATAGGCACCTGCGCGTTGGGCGCGCTTGTGCTGTGCGCCACCAGCGTGAACGGGTAGCGCCCGTCCGGCACCATCTGCCCGTTGCTGTCGCGCCCGTCCCAGTATTCCGTCACCTTGAACCGGCCGGGGCGCATGCCCTGCACGTTGTACTTTACCGTCCCCGGGCTCACCGCCGGCGGCCAGGGGGTAGGGGTTATCACCGCGTCGGTATCGTAAATGTTCAGGTCCACGTACATCGGCTGCGACAATTCGAACGACACCGTGGCCAGGTCCGAAGTCCCGCCCAGCAGCGGCTTCGCCTGCACGTCCACTATCCGGAACATATCCACCGAGATCTGCGCCGTTACCGTAGAGGTCTTTGCCGACGCGCACAAGAACGGGTCGGTAGTCACCAATTCGGCCAGGTATGAACCGCTGGGCACGTAAAGCCCGTCCTTATCCTTGCCGTCCCAAATATCGCGCGCCGAGTAATTCCCCGTCCGCAGGGAGTTGGTCACCACCTGGCGCACTATGCTGGTGCCGTCCATTTTTTTTATGTTCAAACTTACAAAAGCGTCGCGCACGGGGGTGTACCTGAAATAGAAAGGGTCCAGGTTCGTCGCGGTCGGCGAGGAGCCTATTACCGTGGAGGACTGGCTCATGAAAGCCAGCACGCTCCCCCGGTTAACCGGCACCGTGCCCACCTGCGTCTTCGTGGTCCGTACCACCCCGCCGGCGCCAGCCGCCGCAGAAGGCAGCGCGGCGTAGATGGCGTACATATAATCCCCGTCGCAGACCGGGTGCCCGGCGTCGTCCCGCCCGTCCCAATAGGTAATCGCCGTTACGCGCCTGTCTTTCTGTTCTATAAAAGTGCGCAGCGGCTGCACGCCCCCCGTATTCGGCGGCACGGTGTTTACGCTGATACTGGTAAGCGGCGGGTAAATGCTGACGTACACCGTGGCCGCCTCCGTAAGCATATAGCTTATCAGGGCCAGGTCGGTCGACGAAGAGCCCAGCGGCTTTATGGCCACGTCCGTTATCTGCAGCGGGTCCAGTTCCACGTAGGTCGTGGCGCCCGCAAAATCCGGGCCAAAATAGTCGCTGGC
>JAVHRY010000007.1:19648-22255 GCA_036171915.1 Elusimicrobiales bacterium
ACCGTAGGGCTTGAACGCACCACATGGACATCCACCACGTCGACGCTGAGCGGCTTCTGGTTCGCGCCAGGATAGGCGGAAGTCTGCTCTATGGAGATATTGCCGGCCGTAAGGCTTACCTGGTTGGTCTTTACCTTGGCGCGGAAGCCGAACTGGCCGTTGGTCTTGCCGAATATGCCGTTAATGTTATAGGAAGCGTCCCAGTTGGTACAATAGGTGCCGACAGTGGTTTTCAGGTCAGGACAGGTGGCGATATCGGGGCAGCTGCAGGAGCCGACGTCAGGCATTGCAATAGTTTTTATGGGCGGGGTGCTGGCCGGATCCAAAGGATTTGAACCTCCGCCGAACTTAAACAACTCAAAGGTCAGCTCATCTATACCGAACGTAGTGGGGGTGCTGGCTACCACGCATGTGATAGTGGCGCAAAGTTTAACACAGCCTCCGGGGTATTCGTTCAGTCCGCCGGAAAGACGCGGATGGTTAGATTCTATCCTGGCGGACCAAACATCAGGATCAACAGGATTGCCGCTTATAGTCTGAACGAATGAAACGTCATTATCAGTGCCAACATCCCCGAGTTCGCAATAATGGTCGCCCGCAACTCCCGTCGGATATCTGACGGCCATCTTGCTTACGTAAAGCTGCTGCGCATCCGCAGCCGCGCAAAGCGCGGCAAAAAGCGCCAGGGCGCCTGAAATTGAAAGCAGTTTTTTTCGCATAACTTTTCCCGGGAACCGCACGCACCTTTAACTGAAGAAATTATCCTTACCTTACAGCCTAACCGTAGAATTTTGCCATTTTCCCCGTTGCTAAATCAATATATATATAAACGCGCGGTTCAATACGTCTTCAGCGAATACTTGTCAAGTTCAAATCCCTTGCCGGTTTCTCCGGCCTTTTCTATAGCCCAAAGAGTTCCGCCGTCCACCCAGAAGGCCGCCGCCGTCTTTTTGCCGAAATCCTGGCTTGAGACGCGTTTAAAGGCGCCGCCCTTAAAATCATAGCGCCGAAGAATGTTTTTCCCGTCCAGCGTCCAAAGCTGGCCGCCGGCCCACTGCATGCAGGCGAGGCTCTTCAAGTCTTCAAGCCTGTAGGCGGAGGAAACCCCGGAAGCCGGGTTCAGCGCGTATTTTGACAGCAGGCCGGAAGAGGCGTCAAAAGCCCAAAGGCTGTAGCCGTCCCAGGCCGCGCCCTGCGGGGCCGGGCCGGGCGACTTTGCGGTTTCAATTATCCGGCCATCCTTAAAATCCTGCCGCGTGTAGCGCAGCTGCGCCATATCCAGCGCCCAAAGTCCCCCGTCCGCGGCGCTGAGAGCCCCATAGCGCACCGGTTCTCCGGCAGCGGCGGGCAGCGCTCTTACGGTGGAAAGATCTTTGGGGTCCTTAAGAGAAAGGCCCTTATCCCAATCCGCCAGCCAGATCCCGTCTTTTGTAACCGCAAGTCCGGAGGGGCTGGCGAGATCCAGCGGCAGGCTGGATAAAAGCGTGTAATGCGCCCTCGCGCGC
Source organism: Elusimicrobiales bacterium (assembly GCA_036171915.1). Lineage (GTDB taxonomy): Bacteria > Elusimicrobiota > Elusimicrobia > Elusimicrobiales > UBA9959 > UBA9959. Next base: position 21,154 of record JAVHRY010000007.1, read on the forward strand.
CAGGAATAGAGCCGCCAGGCCGCGGCGCTCATGACAAGCAGGCCGGCCAGCCCCACGGCCAAAGCGCGGGAAACGTTTCTGCGCGCGCGGATAAAAGCCTTGTCGGGTCCGGCAGAAACGAGGGCGCCGGGCAGCTCAACGCCTTTAAGCGCGTAAAGTTTAAGCACCTGGGTAACCTTCTCCGACCACTGGCTGGATTCTTTCAGCACGTCGGCCAGGCCGGTGGCGTTTTCAACCCCCTTGTTTTCCTGCTCGCGCATTTTAAGGGTCCAGGCCTCGCGCTCGGAGCGCAGGCGCTCCTCCCACACCGCGAATTCCTGGCGGTGGGTCTCCCAGACGGAGCGCTCCCTGTCCCACATCTCGCGCCACTGCGTCCGCTCGGCGTCCCAGTGTACCTTGGCCGCCTCAAGGCGGCCGGTCAGATCTTTTATCTGCGCCTGCGACTCTTTTAATTTAACCTGGTCGTCGCGGCGGTTCTTCCGCTCGGCAAGAAGTTCGGCCAAAGTCCTTTCCACAGCTTCCTTGGAGTCGGCAAGCTTGGCCTGAAGGCCGGCCTTGGCGTCGGCCAGGTCCGCCTTTTCAACGGCAAAGCCGTCGGCCCTGCGGCGCGCTTCGTCGCGCTCAACGCGCAGGGCGTCTATGCGCTCCTGCAGGCTCACCATTTCCACCTTGGTGCGTTCCAGGATCTCTTTAAGAAGCGTTATTTCGCGCGCGTGGTTCTTTTTTTGCGTATCCAGCAGTTTCTTGGACTCTTCCAGGTTCAGCGCCGTGGCCAGTTCCTCGTTAAGGCTTTTCTCCCTGGCTTCCTGGTAATGCTGCTTAATTTCGCTTAAATGGGCCCTGGTCTCGTCCAATTGCGCGGTCAAATCCCGCAGCTGGGTTTCTTTCGCCGCCAGCAGCGCCCTCCACTCCCCTTCGGCTTTTGAAAAATTATCGCGCAGGAAGCGCATTGTGTCCAGGTTGTCCCGGCGCATATCCGCGGGCATTGGCGAAGCCTCCGGCACGTAATCGCTGCCGGAAACTTTTTTCCAAAGGTCGTTCAGCTGCCTGTCTATGTCTTTGCTTTCCATAAAAGAAGCCGCCGGGGCACAGAGTTAGTTTA
>JAVHRY010000008.1:0-63674 GCA_036171915.1 Elusimicrobiales bacterium
TGATGCCGAACGCGCTGCTCAAAAAATCGTTGAAATAACCGGCCCAGCTGATGGCTACCGCCACGTTCCCTATAGCGTATTCTATTATAAGGTCCCAGCCTATTATCCAGGCCACGAGCTCTCCCATGGTGGCGTAGGCGTAAGTGTAGGCGCTGCCGGAGATGGGCACCATGGCGGACAGTTCCGCGTAGCAAAGCGCGGTGAAACCGCATGCTATGGCCGTCAGGATAAAAGAAATAATTAGGGCGGGACCCGCCGGGTAGCCGCTGGAGGCGCCGACCGCGGCTTCGCCCACCATGGCAAAAATGCCGGCCCCGATAATGGCGCCGATGCCTATCATCGTCACATCAAAAGCCCCAAGGACCCTGACAAGCTTATGGCCGCGCTCATGCGAGTCGGCCATTATTTCATCTACGGATTTAACTTGAAAAATCGACATCGTTTTCCCTCTTAAGCTCTCGTTCTAAACGGCTTCATCTATATTATTAAAATACTTGGCTGGTATAGAAGAAGTTTTTTGCGCGCTTTTGCGCTTACCCAGTAAGCCGCTAAAAAAAGAACCACGCTCTGGCGGGGTTCCCCCTGTTAAGCCGGGGCTTATTACAGGCCCAGGGTGCAGGGAGCGCCGGCGGTGAGGCCGGTGCGGCCCTGCAGGGACTGGTGATAGGCGCCCATCCCGCCGGCACCTGCGTATTTGGAGAAACTTCAGAGGGAATTAAAGTATTCAGCGAGGGCCGCGGCCGAGGCTTCAACTTCGGGGCAGAGCCCTTCGGCATAATCCAGAGAACTCGCCTGCACACCCACCACCACCAGCTCCGCCCTGGTATCTTCCTTAACTATGGAGAACGTAACGGACAGCGGGAAGCTGTGCGTGGAAATAACGGTTTGCCGGTTTATCTCTTCCAGCGGGATTACGCGCAATTCCCCCGCCGCCCCCTGGAAATGGGCCGCGTCTATAAGGATGATTTTATCGGGCTTCCAGTCTATGGCGGTCTGGGCTATGCTCTCCGGCGTGGTACCTGCGTCCATAAGCCGCAGTTCCGGGCGGTTGAACTTCACATGTTCACAAACGTAAGGGCCGACGCCATCGTCGGCCCTTAGCGTGCTTCCCAGCGTAATTACCAGCGTCCGGCCCTTAGTGGCCAGCGCCGCCTTAACCTCTTCAGTCCACGAATTTGACATCAAGGTAATGCGCCGAGCACGAGATGCACGGGTCGTAAGCGCGCACCAGCATTTCCAGCTTCAGGGTGATCTCGGGTTTGGTCTGCGTGAGGATCTCGGGCAGGAACTTGGCGAAGTCGTGCTCTATGTTGTTCACGTTCTGGTTGGTCGGAATTATGCAGTTGGCCTGCCTGATCGTCCCGTTCCCGTCGGTCACGTAGTTGTGGTGCAGGATGCCGCGGGGCACCTCCACCGAACCCACGCCGTCGCCGGCGCACACGGGCACGGCGCCCTTTTCGTTCACGCCCACAGTGAGCCGCTGGCTGTAATCCACGCCGTTCTTCCTGAGGTCCTTGAGGATATCCAGGGCGTGGTAGTAGCAGTGCACTATCTCTATGACCTGCGCCACGGTGTTCATGAAGGGATTATGGCAGACCGGCTTAAAGCCCAGTTCCTTGGCCAGCGCCTTCGCCTCCGGCCGCAGCTTCTCCGAATTCAGGTTGAAGCGGGCCAGCGCGCCCACGAACACGCTTTCGCGGGACCACTTGGTGAACTTGGCGGAAGAGCGCGGGTCTATGAACTCGTTCGTCGCCTTCCTGTACTCCTTCTTGCTGACGCGTTTGCCGTCGGTGGAGCCGATATCGCCGTTGAGCAGCGGGTATTCGGCGTCGTCCGACACCAGCGCCACGAACTCGGTCTCGCGCCGGAAGTCGGGGAAGGTGAGGGTTTTGGCCAGTTTCAGCGCCTCGCCCAGGTCCCCGGCCATGCCTTCCAGGATCTTTATCTGCGCGTCTATCTCCTTCTTCGAGGGAAGCTTGGTCCAGCCGCCGACTATAGCGGTGATAGGGTGGATGTGGCGGCCCACCAGGATGTCGCACACGTCGTTGACGGCCTTCTTAAGGCGCAGCACCTGGCGCACGGTCTGATTGTGCGAAGCGATGAGCGGGATGAAGGAGGGCACGCCCAGCACATCGGGAGCGGCCAGCAGGTACGCGTGCAGGATGTGGCTGTCGAGGAATTCGTAATCCAGCAGCAGCTTGCGGAGCTTCACGGTCTGTTCGGTGGGCACCACGCCCAGCGCGTCTTCCGCCGCCTGGATGGAGGCCAGCGAATGGCCGCAGGAGCAGATGCCGCAGATGCGGCTGGTGATGTGCTGCGCCTCGAAGATGGAGCGGCCGCGCAGCATCCCCTCGAACAGGCGGGGCGTCTCCACCACGTGGAACTCGCACTTCTCGATCTTGCCTTCCTTGACGTTCACCACGATGTTGCCGTGGCCTTCCACGCGGGTGACGTACTCCACTTTAATACTGAGATTCTTGTTTTCGGTCGCCATTATTTGTCACCTTCCTTGCACTTGTTGTACATGTCGAACTTGGCTTTGATCAGTTCGGGCTTCAGGTTGTATTTGCCGATCACGTCGTTTGCGTTCTTGGCGGGATTCTTCACTTCGCCGCGGCAGCCGTAGCAGATATTACCGTTATTGACGCACCAGGAATTGCAGCCGGCCTTGGTCCACGGCCCCAGGCAGGCCAGGCCGCGCTCGTACATGCAGACGTTCTCGTTCAGTTTGCACTCGGCGCAGACGGGGTTATCGGGCACGGTGTAGGGGAGGCCCCGCAGCGCGCACTTGAGCACTTCCACCAGCTCCGGCGCATAAATAGGGCAGCCGTTGATGGAGTAGTCCACCTTCACCACCTGGTGCACGGCCTTCGTAGCCGTGCTGGCGAACAGCTTATAGTCTTTGCCGTACACGCTGGCCCGGATCTCGTCCAGCTCGAAGGAGTTCTTCATCCCGTTGACGCCGCCGGTGCAGGCGCAGGCGCCGTAGGCTACCAGCACCTTGGCGCGGGCGCGGATCTTCTTAAGACGTTCTTCGGCGTGAGGGTCGCCTATTGAGCCCTCAATGAACACGACGTCGTAGTCGCCTTCCCATTTTTCGCTGATGGCCTCGCGGAACTCCACCACGTCGACGGCGCCGAGAATGTCCAGCAGCCCTTCGCCGAGGTTGGTTATCTGCAGCTGGCAGCCTTCGCAGGAGGCGAAGTCAAAGAACGCCACCTTGGGCTTGGCGGCTGTGGGTACGGGTTTGTTTTCCATTGTCATCATTGTTCTCCGTATTAAAGTTTCTTAGCGGCCTTCACCTCTTCGTAGGTGAAGGTGGGGCCGTCCTTGCAGCAGTAGTAGTTCTTGGGGTGGTCTATCTGGCAGTGGCCGCATTTCCCCATACCGCACTTCATGTGCCGCTCAAGCGAAAGGATGATCTGGCGCTCGGGCAGGTGCTTCTTAAGGAGCTCGGCGATGACGAACTTGTACATGATGGGCGGGCCCACCACCACGCCGAAGGTCTTCTCCGGGTTGATGGTCACGCCGGGGATCAGGCTGGTGATCAGACCGACGTTCCCCTTCCAGTCGGGAGCCGTGCGGTCCACCGTGCAGGAAAAGTTCACGTCCAGGCGCTTCTGCCATTCCTTGATCTCGCTGCCGAAAAGCATGTCGGTAGGCGTTTTGCAGCCAAGCAGGATGTCCACCTTGCCGAACTCGCGGCGGTTATCCATCACGTAATTTATCAGGGACCGGAGCGGCGCTATGCCCAGGCCGCCGGCCACGAACAGCAGGTCGTTGCCGGTCATCAACTTCACCGGGAAGGGTTTACCGAACGGCCCGCGGATGCCCAGCCAGTCGCCCTTGCCAAGGGAATGCATATGCTTGGTCATGCGGCCGGCGGCGCGCACGGTCAGCTCGAAAGAGCCGCGCTTCGTAGGGCTGGAGCACACGGAGACAGGCGCCTCGCCTATGCCGTACAGCTCCACCTGCACGAACTGCCCGGGCTCGTGGTCCAGGTCGCCGTCCTCGAGCTTTATGTCGAACCACTTTTCGGTGGCCGTCATCTGTTTTGCGTCTATTATCTGCCCCTTGCGGAGTTTCCAGTTGGAGTTTTTTATTTCCTCGGTCATAAATCTCCTTATTTATTTTCGGCGGCCAGGGCCTTCAGGGTGTCCTTAAGGCTGATCTTGGCCATGCAGGTGCGGGTGCAGCGGCCGCAGCCGGTGCAGAAAGCGCGGTAGAACTTGTCCAGAGGGTATTTGAACTTGCGGTAGTAGCGGTGGCGCTGGCGCTCTGCCCGCTCGTGCCGGAAGTTCTCGCCGCCGGCCACAGCGGCGAAAGTCTCGAACTGGCAGGAATCCCAGGTGCGGTTGCGCGAACCGGTCTTCATGTCCAGGTTGATGGTGTCGGCCATGTCGAAGCAGTAGCAGGTGGGGCAGACATTGGTGCAGTTGCCGCAGGAAACGCAGCGCTCGCCCAGGTCCTTCCACACTTTGCTCTCCGCGCCTTTGGCGAAGATCTCCGGCAGCTTTTTAAGGTCAACGTCTATCTCGTTCCGAAAAGCCTTCTTTTTGGCCTCGCGGACCTTTTCCAGGGCGCTGAAATCGGCTACCATGGCCTTGGCCAGGCCCATGCGCTCCACCAGTTCCTCGCCTTTCTGCGTGTTAACGTGGATGATGAACTTCTCGCCCAGGTCGGTGAAGAACAGGTCGTAGCCGCCGTTGGGGTTATGGTTGCCCACCAGCGCGCAACTGGCGTGGCCGTCGCAATAATCGTTGCATTCCAGCCCGATTATAACTATCTTCTCCTTGCGGCGCAGGTAGTTGTAATCGCGGGGCCGCTCGGAGAAAACCATGTTCAGGCTTTGTATACCGGCAAGGTCGCAGGTATGCACGCCGAACAGGGCTATTTCCGGCGCGTCCAGCGAGGCTTTATCCTCGGGCTTGCCTTTGGAAATGTCGAAATCCAGCATCTTCTCGCGCTGGGGCATAAAATATTTCTTAGGAGGGAGTATAGTAGGGAGATAGGGAAGGGCTATCTCGCCAGCCGTGGTAACTTCCTCAAAAGCGAAGTTATTGTGCCCTTTAGCTACGGGGGCGTAGACTTTCATCAGTTTTGCCAGGCTCTTTATGAAGCAGTCCAAATTATCTTTCTGCAGTATGTGGTAATTCACTCTGGTGACCTCCGTTGCCGAACTAACGTTAACCGCATATACATTATATTTAAATTTAGAGCGCCGCCGCGGCGGGTCTTAAAACAATAACGGAAAAAATATAAGATTTTCTAATACATTGCCAACAAGGACGCTGCCCGCCTCCCCATAAAACTTCCCGCCAGGGACTTAAACCCGGCGCCGGTAAAAAAATAAGAAAAATTAATAAAGCCGAGCTTTCCCTGGAGCACCGCTGCGTGGCACGGCCAATTACCCGCGGCAAAATTTGTAGAATATACGAATATGATGTACAAAGAACTGGTACGGACGCTCATAAACGCCGAGATGCAGGACATTTCCTTATATCAAGCCGAAGCTGAAGCCTTCGGCGGCAACCCCGTTAACGGGGAAAAGGCAGCCAGGCTCTTCCTGCGCCTGGCGGACGAAGAGTTAAAACATCTTAAGGCACTGGGCGAGATCACGAACGAGAATACCGGGTTCCGCCACCGCAATACGGAGCCCCCGCGCTCCATACAGGCGGCGCTCCGGGCGCACACGGACCGCGAGGCAAGCAGCATAGTAATGTACCGCGCCCTGCTAAAACTTATCAAGAAGCCGGAAGCCTTAGAGACCATAAAAGGCATCATCCTGGGAGAGCGCACCCACCTGGCCGCGATCCGGGAATTCCAGGCGCAGATCAAAACGGCATGAAAGAAATAGTACTGTTGCGCCACGGCCGAGCCCTGGGCGCCAGAGAGGCCGGCGTAGCCTCGGACGCGGAGCGCCCGCTTTCCCCCGCCGGGGAAGAAGAGGTGCGCTCGGCCCTTGAACACCTGCGCGCCTCCGGGTTCAGCCCTGACCGCATCATTTCAAGCCCTTTCGCCCGGGCCGAGCGCACCGCCGAACTGGCAACCGTCGTCTTCCCCCTGGCGCTCCGTGAAACCGCCGGCGTTATCAGCGAAGGCCCCGCGCAGGCTTTGATAGAACTTTTTTCCGACGCGGCTGAAAGCTCCGCGGTACTTGCCGTGGGACACCAGCCCCTTTTGGGCTATGCCGCCGGTTTCCTGCTCGCTTCCCCCCCGCCGGATCTCTCCACCGCCGGCTTTATCCGCATCAGGCCCGGGGAAGCCGGAGGCGCCGGCACCCTGGTAGAGCTCTATGCCCCTCCCGGGCGCGAGGGGTCCCCGCGTTGAAGATCTTCTTGCTGGCGGCTCTGCTTTGCGCCTCCCCGGCTTTCGCCAAAGAACACTCTGTTGATATACGCCTTTATTCCCTGCACAAGCTGGTTTCAATAAACCTGGAGCCCGAAGCCGCAGAGGTGCTGTGCGGCGAGCACAGCCTGAAAGGGCCCGCGCGCGTAACGGTACGCGGAGCCGCCGTTGTAATGGACGGGGCTTTAAGATCCGGCCCCGTAAAGATCCTTAAAATTTCCGCCCAGGGAGGGGTATGGCTCTCGGGCCCGTCGCTGCCCCGCCGGCTTTATACGGGGGAGCTCGTGTTTTTCCCGGATAAAAAATCCCTGAAAATAATAGCTTCCGTTCCTCTTGAGACCTACGTGGCGGGCGTGGTGACCGGCGAGGCCGGCGACCTGTCCCAGCTGGAAGCCTACAAGGCGCAGGCCGTAGCCGCCCGCACTTATACGGTAAAGCTGATGAAGAACCACATTGGAGAAGGCTATAATCTCTGCGACTCCACCCATTGCCAACTTTACTCCGGGCTGGGGGCGATAAGCGCCAAAGCGAAAGAAGCCACCGAAGCCACGCGTGGGGAGCTGCTCATGTATAAAGGCCGGCCGGCCTCCGCCTTCTACCATTCCGTCTGCGGCGGGTGGACCGAGAACATGGCCAACGTCTGGCCCTTTGAAAGCAAGCCTTACCTTATCTCGGTGCGGGACGGCCCCCCGGGCCGACCGTACTGTTCAATAGCGCCTGGCTTCAGGTGGAAAACTAAAATTTACTATACTGGTCTTACCCGCCTGTCCCGCCAGGCCGGCTGGCTCACCAACGACGAAACCGCCAGCGGCATGAGGGTTGCGGCCTGGGGCGCCCCGGGCCGGGCCGCCGTGATCGAGATCCAGACGCAGCGCCGGTCTGTTAAGATCTCAGCCACTAATTTTTACCACGGAATAGGCCGAAGGGCCGGTTGGCAGGCGGTAAGGAGCTCCTTCTTCAACATCCTTTCCGGAGGGGATTATGTGATGCTGGACGGCTTAGGCAACGGGCACGGGGTCGGCATGTGCCAGTGGGGCGCGGAAGGCATGGCGCGGCTTGGTTTTAAATACCGGGACATACTCCGCCATTACTACCCGGGAACGGAGATAGGCTATGACTGAAATACAGGCTGCGGTACTAGGGCTGCTGCAGGGCACCGGGGAGTTCCTCCCCATTTCAAGTTCCGCCCACCTGGCGCTGGCGCCGCGCGTTTTCAACTGGCAGGACCCGGGCCTGGCCTACGACGTTATGCTGCACCTGGGGACGCTGGCGGCCGTGCTGGCCTACTTCTGGAAAGACTGGATGAAAATTTTTAAAGACGCCTTGGCGGGCCCCGGGCAGAAAGACGGACGCCTGCTGTGGCTGCTGGCCGCCGGGGCCGTGCCGGCGGGCGTACTGGGCCTGCTGTTCAACCACGCGGCGGAAACCGCCTTCAGGGATCCGCGCTGGATCGCGTTCAACCTTATCCTCTTCTCCCTGTTCATCTACCTGGCGGACCGGCGCCCCGCGCAGGCGCGCGCGGAAGAGACGTTTTCGCTTAAAGACGCGCTTATAATAGGGGCTGCGCAGTCCCTGGCGCTGATGCCGGGGGCGTCGCGCTCCGGCATGACCATTATGGCCGCGCTTTTCCTGGGCTTTAACCGCGGCTCGGCCGCCAGACTCTCTTTCCTGCTGGGTACCCCCATCATAGCCGGGGCCGCGCTGATGGAAGCCCGCAAGATCGGCGCAGGCGCCGTGGACGCGGCTTTCCTTACGGGACTGGCGGTTTCTTTTCTTTCAGGGCTGACGGTAATAGGTATTTTTCTGGCCTGGGTAAAAAAGCATACGCTGGCCCCTTTCCTTATATACAGGGTTGCGCTGGGAGCAGCTATATTGTGGCTGTTCCGGTAGCCTCCGGAAAGCGGGAACCGGAAACAGTTCCCGAGTAAAAACCGCGGCTGATATTTTCTTTCCGCGCTTTACGTACCGCTTTTGGGGCTTCCCGCTTCACGCTTTACGTCCTTCTCCGCCGGCCCGCCGAGCGGGAAGAAATACGTGATCTTCGCCCCGCCCCCGGGGAGATTATCAAGCGTCATGGTTCCGCCGTGACGCTGCACTATCTGGCCGCAGACAAAAAGCCCGAGCCCGGTGCCGCCTTTGTCCTTGCGGGTGGTGCCGAAAGCTTTAACGCCTTCCTTAAGGAGTCCCTCCGGGAAGCCGGGACCGTCGTCCGTTACCTCCACCCGCACCCCCCCGCCGGCGTTCCGCGCGGAAACGGACACCTTTCCGCCGTCACTCACGAACGAGATGGAATTGGAAATGGAATTAATGAACAACCGTTCAATATGCACGCGGCTCAGGCGCAGCGGCGGCAGGTCGTCCGGAAAATCAAGCGCGACCGAGGCGCTCTTTTTGCGCGCCGAATATTCCACCAGCAGCACGGCGTTCTCGGCCGGCTCCTTCAAAGAAACCTCTTCAAAAACATATTCCTGCCCGCGCACTATGCTGAAAGCGTTGGAGATCACGCTCTTGGCGAACTTGGCGGCTTTTACAATGCGCTGGAGGTCCGTCTTTTCCGGAATTTCATCTTCGCAGGCGATCTCCGCGCTCAGCAGTATAACGGACACGGCATTGCCCATATCGTGCATTACGCCGCTTACAAGCGTCCCCATCTCCCCGGCGGAAGCTGTCCGCACTATCTGCCCGTCCTTCACCAGGATCTCGCGCGACAGCCGCTCCACTTCGCTGCGCTTGGAAGCCAGGCCGGCCTCCGCTTTCTTTTTCGACTGGGAGGTAGTGTAAACTACCCCGGCGGAAAACGCCAGCACGGCCATTTTCACGGCCAGCGCCAGCACCTTCGCCAGATCCCCGCCGCCGAGCGGCCAGGACAGGACCGTTATAGCCAGCACGCACAGGAAAACCACTCCGAAAGCGTCTTTAAAACTGGCCATAAGAGAGGCCGCAAAAACCGGCAGCAGGTAAAGCACCCAGAAATAAGAATCCCCCCTCCCGGAATAATAAAGCACCCCCGTTATGATCCAGAAGTTCACCAGCAAAATAAGGTCCAGCAGCCACATATTTACCGAAGCGCGGCGGCGCAGCAGGTAACTGAAAATAAAATTAGAGCTCAGCAGCATCAGGAAAAAATAAAGTATCCGCGGGTAAACTATCTGCGTATTATTGCGGTAGAAGTAAGCCAGGGCTATCATGAACACTGAAAAGACAACCTCGTACGAGTTGCGGGAGAAACTGGTTATTTCCCCGCGGTCTAGAGCTTTAAAATGGTTTTTCATAATACGATATATAGATTAATACAACTTCTAGCCGCGCAAGGCAAGGGGAACGCAAAACCCGGCGGGAAGCCGGGCCGCCTCTTTAGCGGGCGCCGCGCTCCCCGGTTGTTTTTACACTTCTGTTGCCCTCCTTATATCTAATATAATTATGTTATGAACGCAATCCCCGCGGCGCCCAAGCTGCTCAAGTTCGATAAAGCGCAGCTTTTTAATTTTTTCTTCTTCGGCATACTGTTGTTCCTGCTTTACCAGCTGCTGCGCATTCTCGCCCCCTTTACCGGGGCCATACTGGTCTCCGCCATGCTGGCGCTGATCTTTTTTCCCCTTAACGTGTGGGCCCGCCGCCGCGTTTCGGAGAACCGCAGCGCCGCGGCGGCTTTTTCCACCGTCACGGCCCTGCTCACGGTAGTGCTGCCCCTTCTTGTTTTCGGCTGGCTGCTGCTGCGCGAATCCATGGTGCTTTATCCCAAAACCAACCAGTGGCTTACGAACATGTCGCAGAATAATTTGCAGCTCTCTCTTCCGGAACGGTTAAAAGACTACTGGAACCTGGACCTTGCGGATATCGTAACCGGCAACCTCAAAAGCATCCAGGAGGACATCACCAGATCTGGCACGGTGGTCCTTAAAAACATACTCTTCTTTTTCATAAACCTCGTCGTAGTAATAGTGGCGCTGTTCGCTCTTTTCAGGGACGGGGAACATTTTCTGCACTGGCTCATAGACATAATCCCGATGGACCACGAATACAAGCGCCGCGTCTCCAACCAGCTCTATACCACCACCATGGCGGTAGTGCGGGGCCTGCTGCTCACAGCCGCCATACAGGGGCTTACTGGGGCCGTCGGTTACCGGCTGGCGGGAGTTCCGGCCCCCGCCCTGTTCGGGGCGCTCACCTGTTTTGCCGCGCTGGTGCCCTTCGTAGGCACCAGCCTGGTCTGGCTGCCTCTTTCCGTAGTGATGTATTTATGGAAAGGTCTTCACACCGGGCTTTTTGTATTCTTCTGGGGCGCGGCGGTAGTGGGGCTGCTTGACAATGTCCTGCGGCCCATACTTATCGGCAAGGGGGCCAAGCTACCCGTATTCCTTTTGTTCCTGGGCATCTTCGGGGGACTTAAAGTTTACGGCCCGCTGGGAATTTTTCTGGGGCCGCTGCTTATTTCCTGCGTAACGGTTTTTTTGCAAATCTACCGCGAAACAAAGAACCTGCCTCACGTCGGGTAGGCTGCAGGCACGGGCCGGAGCGGTAAATATAAAACACGGGCCCTTCCCGTGTTTTATATTTACCGCTCCGGCCGGCTGTTCCCCGCTATCTCCCCTCTTCGAACTGCGGACAAAGTTTCCTTATAGCGCAGCGGGAACAAACGCCCTTGCGGGACATGTCCAGCGCGACCATTTTTTCGGCGGTCCCGCGTATCAGCCCCAGCGTAGCCTCCTCTCCCGAAGCGTCGTAGGGAAGGGATACTTTCTTAAGCGACGTGAGGACATAATAACCGGCCGCCCCCACCTTTAACTTAAGCGCCCTGCCCAGCCCTATGGCGTAGATGGACAACTGCAGGCTACCCGCTACGTCCCAATCGTTCCTGTCCTCAAAGCCCATTTTATAGTCGAGCAGCTCCACCTGCCCGCCGGGCATGCGGTCCACGCGGTCTATGGTTCCCTTTACCCGCCATTTTTCAAAAGGAAACTCGAAATGTTTTTCGGAGTAGATCACCTGCGCCGGGTTTTGCTGGAACTGCAGCCACCATTTTTCCAGCACCAGGGCGCCGCGGTTATAGAATTCCATGCTCTCCTGCGGCGTGGCGTAACCCTGGTGCAGCCAGGCGTCCTCATAATATGCCAGGAGGTCGCCAAGGTCTCCGGGGCGCGCGTGGAAACCCGCCAGCGCGCGGTGCACGCTGAGCCCCAGCGAGGAGAAAGGGGTCTGCGGGGCGAACTTCCGCTCGACGTAGATATAGCGGTAAAGGAACGGGCAGTCCAGGTAGGCGCGTATCTTGCTGTAATTCAATTCAAAAGGGTCAAAGATCATATAGTCTCGCGCTTCCCCGTAAACGGGTTTATGCCTGTTTTTCGGCGGCCGCCTTCCCGTCCGCCGCTTTAGCCGGGCGGAAAAAATCGACCAGGGAATCCCCGTATCTTTCCTGCCGCACGTGCTCCAGGCCAGCCGGGGCCGTAACCTGCTCCTTGTTGTGATGCTGCACCACGATAAGCGCCGTCGGGGTGGTGATGCCGGCGGCGGCCAGAAGTTCCAGCGTTTCCATGCTGTAAAATAACGGCAGATTTTCCTCCGTGCGGTAGGGCGGCCCCATAAAGACTATGTCATAGCCCTTGTAGTCGGAAAAATGCTCCAGCCATTTAACCCCGGAAAGCACGTCCGCTTTAAGCGCCTTAGCCTGCTCCGTAAAACCCAGGCTCGCGATATTTCTCTCTATGGTTTTCATGCACAGCCCGTCTTTTTCGATAAAAACCGCCTTGGCGGCGCCCCGGGACAGCGCCTCCAGCCCTACGGCGCCCGTGCCTGCGTAGAGGTCGAGGAAGACTGCGCCCGTGACGTAAGGGCGCAGGATGTCAAAAAGGGACTGCCGTATGCGCGCGGAAATAGGCTTGACGAACTTATCCCGCGGCACAGAAAAAATACTCCGGCCCCTTTTAGTACCCGCTATTATTCTCATCATAAATTCCCGTTGTGACCGCCGCAACAACATTTAACTTTACCGAAACATTTCCTTAACGGCAAAATTTATATAATGTATTATAGTAAATAGGCGTTAAGGAAATTAGTAATCACCGGGCACAAATGGAAAATCCAGACATAATTGTCATAGACGATGACCCCATGGTGGGCGAGCTGTCCCGCGACCTTCTGACGGACATCGGCTACAAGGTCATGCTGGTACAGGACTCCCTTGAAGCTATTCCCTCCATAAAAACCCATATGCCGCGTCTCATAGTGACCGACATAATGATGCCCGGAATAACCGGCATGGATATCTGCAAAGCGGTAAAGTCGGACCCTACCCTTAAACACATAAAGATAATCGTAGTTTCCGGCAAGTCCTACGAGGTTGAAAAACAGCGCGCTTTCCAGTTTGGAGCGGATTTCTTCCTGCAGAAGCCATACAACGTCGAGACTTTTTCACATACGGTAAAAGACATACTGGACGGCGGCCAGGCCCCGCAGTCCGCCGCCCCGGTGTCAGCCTCCATAATACGCGAGGACGTTACTCCGCAGGCAAGCGACCTTGAAGCCGGGCAGCTGCGCCTTACCGTCTGGGGCTCGCGCGGCCTGCCCGCCGTAATGCCCAACTCCGCCTCGCGCTACGGGCGCCAGACCTCCTGTGTTTCGATCGAGACAAAAGAGCATCTTTTTATATTTGACGCCGGCACCGGCATCGTGGAGCTCGGCCGGGAAATTGCCGCCAGCAAGCGCTATTACAAGGACATCTGGATTTGCCTTACGCATTTTCACCTGGACCACATACTCGGTCTGGGCCGTTTCGCCCCCCTCTACGACCCTGATTTCTCTATCCACCTGGTAGGGGCGAATGACCCCGAGAAAAGCCTTAAAGAAGTGGCGCAGGCGACCTTTTACAGTTCCTTTTCGCTCACCAAACAGCCCCCGAAGGCGAAGATCGACATTTACGAAATACTCGAAGACAATTACGAGCTGCTGCCCGGAGCAAGGCTGTCTTCCATCTACTCCAACCACCCCACCAGTACGATGGTGTATGTGCTGGAAACGCTGGGGAAGAAAATAGTTTACGCCCCCGACAGCGAGATCTGGGGCGACGCCACCGCCTTTCAGGACTACGACGAAAAGTTCGGCGGGTTCGCCCGCGCCGCCGACATCCTGATCCACGACGCGGCCTTCACCGACAAGGATTACGAAACCCGCAAGCACGAAGGTCATTGCGGTCTGTCGATAGCGGTGGATTTCGCGGCCGAAAAAGCCCAGGCCCGCGACCTTATCCTTTTCCACTCCTCCCCGGAATATTCCGACGAGGAACTGGACCAGATGCTGGCCGACGCCAAGGCCCGGGTGAAGGCAAAGGGTTTCACCCTTAACTGCCACATGCCCACGGAGCGCCAGGCCTTCCTGCTGCAGGGCAGCAAATTACCGTGAAGCGTAGAACGGGAAGAGCGGCCAGTTAGCAATAAGAAAGGACCCGATAAAAGAAAGAGGCCGCTTCAGCGGCCTCTTTCTTTTACTGCCTCCGTCTTTTCACGCGTCGCGCTTTACGTCCTCAGCTGTGCCCCTGCGTCAGGTTCACGGCGCGCTCCGGAATAACGCCGAAACGCTCTTCATACCGCTTTATATTCTCAAGCAGGGCGGCCAGGAACCGCTTTGTGTGGACGGGGCTTGAAATAACGCGCGCCCTCAATTTGGCTTTAGGCTGGTTGGGCTGCAGGAAAAGGAAATCGAAAATAAATTCGGTCTCGCTGTGCGTCACTCCGGCGAGGTTGGCGTAGATGCCCTGCGCGGTCGCCTCGTCCATCTGCACCTCCAGCTGCATTCCCTTGTTGTTTTCGGGTTTATTGTCGCCCATAGGTCCTCCTTAAAATTTTCGTCCGTTCTCCGGAGAATATCTAGAGTATAATATATTTAAGGTGCCAAAATGAAAATCATAATTTACCTGGCAGCGGTTTTCTGCCTGTCCTCCTGCGCGGCGGCGCAGACCGATCTTAAATGCCCCGAGTTTAAGTCCAAGGTCCGGACGGCTAAAATTTCCCGCATGCAGCCTTTGCGGCGCGGCAAAGAATGGCTTGAAGGAACCCCCGCAAGCATTACAACCTACGCCTGCGACCTCCATGACATGAAGACGGAGGAGGCGGAATACGACGGGAAGAACCTGGTGCTTAAAAACTCTTTTGTCTACAGGGAAAAGGAAGAAGCCAGGGAAATTTGCGCGAAGCTGAAATCGGAGCAGAAGCTCACCTCAACCTTCAGCGAGGAGGCCCGCTCTTCGCTGGACGATTTTTGCCGTAAAAATATTAAAAAAGATTTCAGCGCCGTCCTCGTCTACGACGCCACCCCCTCCGGGGCCGGGGAAACCGGCCGCAAGCCGGTGCGCCAGATCTTCCGGCTATACAACCCGCGCGGCTTCGTAACGGAAGAACACGCTTTCGATACGATGATGAACCTTGAATCCGTTACCCTTTACGCTTATGACAAGGCGAACAACCTTACGGAGACCACGGTAAACGATTTTTACGGCCGCCAGCTTAAACGCGAAACTTTTACCCGGGATAAGACAACCAGCTCAAGGGCGCACGCGGTTTACGGGGAGAACAACGAGCTTAAAACCAGGACAATTTACGAGGAGCGCGAAGACGGGAGCCTGCGCCGGGAAGTCCTGACGTTCTACGACTCGGGCGAGCAGCCTCTTGAGCGGACTGAATTTTATTGCGATGCGAAAGGCCGGCGCCAGAAGGAGCTGGTGTATGACCCTGACGCCTCCGGGCCCAAATACGAATACACTTACGCCTACACCTGGGACCCGAAAGGCAATTGGGCGCTTGAACGCAAAGCCCGTCTTATCGTCTATAACGGCAACCGCATGGCGGACACCCAGTACGCCCCTGAAATAACCAAACGCGAGTTCCTGTACTATTAAAACGCGGCCCCCCGCCGGGCATTACAAAACCGGCCCCGTTTGGACGGGGCCGGAATTATTTCTAAAGAAAGATTTTATCTTTATTTAGCGGGCTGTATTTTTTTCACGTTTATCGCTTTGGGGCCTTTATCGGAGTTCTCAGTTTCAAACTCCACTTCCTGATTTTCAGCCAGGGTTTTAAACCCTTCGCCCGTTATAGAAGAATGATGCACGAAGAGGTCTTTAGAACCGTCGTCGGGGATAATAAAACCGAATCCTTTCTTGTCATTAAACCACTTTACTTTACCTTTTGCCATTTGCTTATTTCCTCTCTTTAATTACTGATGCTACTGGGCCGTTCCCGGCCGTTGTATTTATTATATATCTTTTTTCGGATAAATAACAAAAATAAAGTTCCGGCCGCCAGGAGCTCTCCGGCCAGGCCCCCTCCGGCGCGGGGCCCGGCTTGCTCCGGACGCTACTCCTCGCTCCACTTTATGAACAGCGGCATAAGCGCGTTTACGGCGTCCGGGTGCTTCCCTATAACCCGCACGGCGAAGTCGTGGCGGCCGCTCTTGTAACAGAGCAGTTCCCCTTTATAAACGTAAGCGTCGCCCATGCGCACGTCGTGCGCCATGGACACCGAGCGGCCTTCTTTAAAGAGCCCCTCCCGGCCCGCGGTGCCCACGTGCAGCTGCACGTCCACGTCCTCCGGCTTAAGGTCGCCCAGCCACACGACCGCGCGCACCGGCACCTTATCCCCGGCGTGAACTTCCATCTCCGGCTTGAATTGGTCGGTAACTACGCGTACCCGCGGCCAGTTTTCCTCTAACTTTTTGCGCCAGCGCGCCAGTTCCGCCACGCGGGAATTATCGGCGAACTTCACGGAGGACCGGTGCGCGTATACATAGAACTTTTCATAATACTCGCGCAGCATGCGGTTGGTATTGAAATGCGGCACAAGCTTCTGCACGCAGGCCTTCATCATCTTTATCCAGCCGTGCGGCAGGCCGTCCGCGCCGCGGTCGTAATAAAGGGGGGCTATGACTTTCTTTATAAGGTTATAGATGGACTCCGCCTCCACGTAATCCCGTTCCTCTTCGCTGTTGTACTCCTCGGTGCCGCCGATGGCCCAGCCCACGTCGGGAGAGTAGCCCTCCATCCACCAGCCGTCCAGCACGGACAGGTTCATTACGCCGTTCGCGGCCGCCTTCATACCGCTGGTGCCGGAAGCCTCGAGCGGCCTTATGGGGTTGTTCATCCACACGTCCACGCCCTGCACCATATAGCGGGCCACGTTCATATTGTAGTCCTCCACGAAGATAATGCGGTTCTTGAAGCGCTTATCCAGCGAAAGCTTCGCCACGGCCTTTATAAACTCCTTACCGCTGGTATCGGCCTGGTGCGCCTTTCCGGCGAATACGAACTGCACCGGCAGCTGCTCGCTGGTAACAAGTTCCAGCAGGCGCTCCAGATCCCGCATGAACAGCGTAGCGCGCTTGTAGGTGGCGAACCGCCTGGCAAAACCTATGGTCAGGAAATCCGGGTTAAGCACTTCCGCGACCTCGGCCAGCACAGTACGGTCGGCGGCAAGGCGCATGTGCTGGCGCTTAAGGCGCTCGCGCACAAGGCTGACCAGCTTGACTTTACGCACCATATGCGTGTCCCACATTTCTTTGTCGGGGATATCCGCCAGCTTCGCGAAATCGCAGGAGTCCGGAATGTCGTTGCCCCCCCCCGCGAGGTAGCGGCTGTAGAGCTGGTGGTGCTCGTGGCTTATCCAGGAACTGGTATGCACGCCGTTGGTTATCCCGTCTATCGGCACTTCATAGCGCGGCAGCCCCGGCCAGAGCATGGCCCACATGTCGCGGGAGACGTCGCGGTGCAGGAGGCTTACCCCGTTAAGGAAAGCGCACAGCCGCAGCGCCACCACGGTCATGCAGAAGGCCATGGAGGTGTGCTCTTCCTTGCCTATCTCCAGGAACTCGGGGAAGGTAAGCCCCAGCTCGCGGGAATAACTTTCAAGGTACTTGCGCATCAGCTCAAAATCGAAATGCTCGTTGCCGGCCATCACCGGAGTATGGGTGGTAAATACCGAAGATGCCCAGACGATCTCGCGGGCTTCGGCGAAAGACAGGCTGCGGCTCCGCATCAGGTGGCGGATACGCTCAAAAAGCAGGAAGGCGCTGTGCCCCTCGTTGACGTGGAACACGGTGGGAGCCAGCCCCATCGCCTCCAGCGCCCGCGCGCCGCCTATGCCCAGCACTATTTCCTGGCGTATCCGGTTTTCCCTGTCGCCGCCGTAAAGCTGCTCCGTGATGGTCCGCGCCTGCTGCGAATTTTCCGGCAGGTTGGTGTCCAGGAGGAAAAGAGAAGTCCGGCCCACCGGCACCTTCCAGACGCCCACCAGCACTTTCTCTCCTGCCAGGTCCACTTCAACGCGCAGCGGAGCGCCGGCCTGGGTCCTGACTACCTCCACCGGCATGTTGTACCAGTCGTTCTCGGGGTAGCGCTCCACCTGCCAGTTGTCGCGGTTAAGCACCTGCTGCACGTAACCCTTGCGGTAAAGAAGCCCCACGCTGACTATAGGGACGCCCAGGTCGGAAGCCGATTTCTGGTGGTCGCCCGACAGCATACCTAGGCCGCCGGAATAGATGGGGAGACCTTCGCCTATGCCGTATTCCATGGAAAAATACGCCACCAGCATGTTTTTATCCTGCGCCCGGGAATTCTTGGCGAACCAGGTATCCTTGTAGGCGATATAGGATTCGTATTTCTGTTTCATCTCGGCGAGTTTCCCCAGGAAAGCCCCGTCCCTGCTCAGCGCCTCCAGGCGCTCCGGCGCCAGCGTGCCCAGTATCCATTTTGGATTGCGGTGGGAGCGGTGCCAGAGTTCCTCGTCGATGCTGACGAACATCATTATGGCGTCCCAGTTCCAGGTGAACCACATATTGGTAGAAAGTTCCTCCAGCGCTTTAAGGCTTTCCGGAAGATTGGGGATGACGTTAAAGGATTTAATTTTCATTTTTTCTCCACCGATATTATCCGCTTATTCTTAAATTCTATTAAATTTATGGCCGCGATAAAAAATAACCGGGCGCATCATCCCCTCCCGCAAACTCAAAGATCCGCTGCGGACTTGAAGTTTACGCCGGTTTTCGATATAATAATAGGCAGGTCAGTAAAATTTGGTCTGGTACCTTTAGCGGTTTTCGGTTTTGGGCGTGTAGCTCAGTTGGGAGAGCGCCTCCATGGCATGGAGGAGGTCGCAGGTTCGATCCCTGTCACGTCCACCAAATTTAAAAGCCCCGCAAGGGGCTTTTTTATTGCGGACGTGAAACGAGCCATAATTATGGCTCGTGCCAGGGATCGAAAGCCGGAGCTTCGAGGCCAGCAGGCCGCAGAAGCGAGGCGGGGCCGCGACCCGAGGCGCACGACGGCGCGCCGAGGAGTTGTGGCCGATCCCATCGATATAACCAGCTGCCCCCCGTGTTTTCCCTTTATATTTGTTAAAATAAACCTCATGCCGAACAGCCTCAACATATTTCACCTCGACGACGGCAAAGAACTGCGCGGCGGCCAGCGCCAGCTGCTGTATCTTGTCAAAGAGCTCAATAAACTGGGCCACAACAACGTTGTGGTCTGCCGCCAAGGCTCGCCGCTGCAAGCCGCGGCCGCCCGTAAAGGCTTAAAACACTTCACTCTTCCTTATCTGTTCGAATGGGACCCCGTTTCGGCTCTTAAGCTGCGCGCCGTCCTGAAAGCACTGCCGCCACCGCCCGGAGGCACGCCGCCCGTGCTGCACTCCCACACATCGCACGCGGCCGCCGTCTCCTGGCTGGCCTCCGCCGGGCTTGACTGCGTGCGCGTAGCGCACCGCCGCGTGGACTTCATCCCCGGCGCCCTGGCCGCCCGCTTCAAATACAGGCACGCGCACAGCGTGATCGCCATCTCCGAAGCGGTTAAAGAAATACTTTTAAAGGCCGGAGTTCCCGACGAAAAAGTGGCCGTGGTGAACAGCACGATAGACCTGGACGACACCCCCTGGAAACCGGGAGAATTTGCCGCCTACCGCTCGGCCGCCCGCCAGGCCCTGGCCGCGGAACTCAATATTCCCGCCGGCGCTTTCTGGGCCGGTTCGCTGATAGCCCTGGTGCCGCACAAAGACCCGGAGAACATGGTGCGCGCCGCGGCGCTTGTAATAAAAGACGCGCCCGGCACCTTCTTCCTTATAGCCGGGGAAGGCCCGCTGGCGGATAAAACCGCCCGCCTCGCCCATATGCTCAGGATCCAGGACAATTTCAAGCTGATCGGCTACCGCAGCGACCCCTATAAAATTTTAGCCGCGCTGGATATGTTCGTGCTTTCTTCCCGCGAGGAGGGCATGGGCAGCGTGTTGGTCGAGGCCATGAACGCCAGCCTCCCCATAGTTGCCACCAACGCCGGCGGGATCGGCGACGTAATAGAGAACGGCACCAACGGCCTCACTGTGGCGCCCCGCGACCACGCGGCCCTTGCCCGCGCCGCGCTCAGCCTTATAAATGACGCCCCGCTGCGCTCGCGCCTGTCCGCCGAAGCCCACCGCCGCCGCGAGGATTTCTCCTCGCCGCGCATGGCGGCCCTCACTCTTAATTGTTATGAAAAAGCCATTGCGGATTTTAAGCGTAATAGACATCCCGTGGAATAGCGGGCTGGCGGCTTACGCTTTTGACCAGGCCCTGGCGCTGCGCGCCGGGGGCCACTGCGTGTTTTTCGCCTGCCCGGAAGGCAGCGCGGCCATGGCCCTCGCCCGCAGTTCCGGCTTTACCTCTTTTCCCGTCCCCGGCCGCAAGCAATACCACCGCCTGCCGCTGGCCCTGCTGCGCCTGCGCTCGATAGCGCGCGACAACGGCATAGATATTGCCGCCGCCCACACGGGCCGCGCACAGACCCTCTCCTGCCTGCTGGGCGTGCCTGTGCTGCGCGTAAAGGCCGACGCCCAGAAACCTTCGGCGGGTTTCGCCTTCTCCCCCGCAACAAGGACGATAGCGGCCTCGGCCTATATCAAACGGCTTTATATCGAAGCCGGCTTTGACCCGGAGAAAGTGACGGTAATACGCCAGGGCATAAAGCCCTTTGCCGTTATTCCCCATCACCTTCCGTCCCCTCCCTTAAAAATAGGGCTGCTCGGCCGCCTGGACCCGGTAAAGGGCCACAAGTGTTTCCTTGAAGCCGCGTCCCTGCTGCTGCGCGCCGGCACAAAGGCGGAATTTCATATAGCCGGCTACGAGGCCAATATAAAATACTCCGACCTTGAAAACACAGCGGGCAGGCTCGGCATACGCGGCAGCGTGTTCTTCCACGGCAAGGTGGACGGGCCTTACGCTTTCATGGCCGCCTGCGACCTCGGAGTTATAGCCTCGCTGGGCAGCGAAGCGGTTTCGCGCGCCGCGCTGGAATGGCTGACCTCCGGCAAGCCCCTGGTAGCCTCCTGCGCGGGCAGCCTGCCCGAATTCGTGGACAGGGAGCTGCTGGTCCCCCCCGGCGATCCCGCCGCGTTGGCGGCGAAGCTCGGGGCCCTGCTGGCGGACCACGTTAAACTTAAGGAACTCGGCGAGCGGAACCGCGCCAGGGCCGAGCGCGATTTTTCCTACGCCGCCTTCGCAGCCGCCACCTGCGCCGTTTTCGAGCAGGCCGCCGGGAAATAACTATGCCCGCCCTTTCAATAGCCATGATAGCCAACAACGAGGAAAAGAACCTCGCGCGGGCGCTTGGCAGCGCGGCCTGGGCCGACGAGATAGTTTTTGTGGACTGCGGTTCAACCGACGGCACCGCCCTGGCCGCCAGGGATTTCAAGGTTAAATATTTCGCCCGGCCCAACAACCGCGCCGTCTACGTGAACAAACAGTTCGCCGTGGACCAGGCCTCTTCCGACTGGGTCCTGGTCCTGGACGCCGACGAGGAGATATCCCCCGCCCTGCGCGCCGAGATCAGGCGCGCCATAGCCGCCCCCAACGCCCTCGCGGCCTTCACCCTGCCCCGCCGCAATTTCTATTTCGGCCGCTGGCTCAGGCACGGCGGGAAATACCCCGACACCCAGCTGCGCCTTTTCCGCCGCGGCTCGGCCCGCTTCCTGCCGCTGCCCGTGCACGAACGCCTGGAGGTAAACGGCGCCGTGGGCGCCCTTAAAGAGCCGCTGCTCCACTACCCGTATTCGGACCAAGCCGACATGGCCAGGAAAAGGGATTTCTATTCCGAAATACTCGCCAGCTCCTACGCTTTAAAAGGGCGCAGCCGCCTTTTCATCATCTTCCGCCCCTTCAGCCGTTTCCTATCCGCCTATGTGCTGAAGCTGGGCTTCCTGGACGGCGCGGCCGGCCTAAAAACGGCCGTTATGGATTTCAGGAACGTAATGGCTTCCGCGCTTCGCTACATAAAGAAAACCTAGTGCCCCAAGGGCCTACCCGCTGGCAGGCCTTTTTCCCCTGCCCGGGGCGCCGGTTTAAGACTATAATATAGTTATGGGTCATAAAACTTTAACAACACTTCTGCTGGCCGTGCTCGTGCTGCCGGCTTTTTCCGCCGCCCGGGCCTACGACGAGGAAACCGACATCAGGTTTCAAACCAACATCTATCCCATAGTAATTAAACTGCCCGCCGCCCAGAAAACCGGCGCAGTATCCTTCGAGACCGCCTTCAGCGAAGCCCCCTCCGCCGACTACGACACCGTACTGGTGCAGGGCCTCATGCCGGACCCCTCGGTCAGGCTGGACTTCACCCCCAAGTCGGCTGCCGGCGCCTGCGCGCAGACGGCCATCCACCGTTTCCTCAACGGCCGCTTCTGGGCTAGGTACCGCTGCCCCGCCGGCCGCCAGCCGGTCCGGCTCAGCGTGGTGAACCTGGGCGTGAACCGGGACGCCACCCTCACCCTTTACGAAGCCGAACTGCTTAAAGCGGGTTCCATGAGGGAAGAGAAAGAAGTCCTGGTTTCCACATTCGTCTACGTGCCCGACCCGACGCTCAATCTGCCGGACTCCGCCCCTTTCAAGCTTATCCGCCGCGCCGAGTGGAAAGCCCTGCCCCCCACCGCCAATTACACCCCGCACGCGCCTTTTTACTTCACGCTGCACCACACCCAGGCCCACTATCCCAGGACCCTGGCGGAATCCATAGCCGAAATGCAGTTCATCCAGGATTTCCACCAGAACGGCCGCGGCTGGATCGACATCGCCTACCACTTCCTGATAGACCCGGCGGGCAACATCTTCGAAGGCCGCCCCATAAAAGCCCTGGGGGCGCACGTGCTGAGCCACAACCCCGGCAACGTCGGCATTTCCATTATGGGCAATTACCACCCGCCCGTGCATGACGTTTTTACCGACAGCACGCGTGATTCCTTCGTGGCTGTGGGCCGCTATCTTAAGGACACCTATGACGTGAACGTCAGCAGCTTCTACGCCCACCGCGACATCGGCAATACCGACTGCCCCGGCGACGACCTCTACGCCAAGAAAGGCCTGCTGCGCGACCTCATCTTCACCCCCGGGCCCCAGGTTATACAGGTCCCTCCAACTGCCCCCGCGGCCCCGTCCGATCTCACCCCCACCCAGAACCGCAGCCTCCAGCGACTCCTCAACAACCTCTCCCGCTAAAATCTATCGTGGCTATCGAGGTTGAGCCTCAATAGCCAGAGCCTCAATGACAAAAAACGCCCTGAGAAGGGCGTTTTTAGTTTCCGTAGGCCGGGTCTCCTATTGAGGCTCAACCTCAATACTGGTTAGAGTTCGGAGGCGGTAAGGTCCTGGTAGGTTTCGCGGCGGCGGATCAGACGCCAGGAGCTGGGGCCGGTGATGAGGGCTTCGGCGGCGCGGGGACGGGAATTGTACTGCGAACTCATCGAGAAGCCGTAAGCCCCGGCCGAATAAATGACCAGCAGCTGGCCTATGGCAGGCTCAGAAAGGCTAACATCCTGGGCCAGGAAATCACCGCTCTCGCAGACCGGGCCCACTATGTCGTAAACCTTGCGTTCTCCGCGCCCCGGGGCAACAAGGGCCACGGGGTGTTTGGCACCGTAAAGAGCCGGCCTGACCAGGTCGTTCATGGCCGCGTCCACCACTATAAAATTCTTATGCCCGCCGCGCTTGCGGTAGATAACCTTTGTAAGCAGCAGCCCCGAGGGCGCGGCGATGGACCGGCCAGGCTCAAGTATAAGCTTAAGCCCGGTACCCTGGAACACCCCGGCCACGGCTTTGGCCAGCGGTGCCAGCGCGGGCATTTCCCCGCCTTCTTTAACACCCCAGCCGCCGCCTGCGTCGGCGTACTTTAGGTTCACGCCGCGCGAAGCCAGCCTGAGAATAAAAGCCGCAAGCCGCCCGGCCGCCAGGGCGTAAGGCACGGCTGAATAAACCTGGGACCCTATATGAAAATGCGCGCCCACCGGTTCCAGGTGTTCGGATTCAGCCGCGTACTTGTAGATCTTCTCGGCTTCCTCAAAAGAAACGCCGAATTTGCTGCCCAGCTTGCCGGTGGTGATGAACTTATGCGTGTGCGGGTCCACGTCGGGGTTTATCCGGAGCGAGAGCGGCGCCCGCACCTTTAGCCGCGCAGCCTCGCGCTCCAGCGCCTGCACTTCCTCAAAAGATTCCGCGTTGATGAACAGCACGCCCGACATAAGCGCGTAAGCCAGTTCTTCCGAAGTCTTCCCCACGCCGGAAAAAATTATCCGGGCCGGTCTGAAGCCGGCCTTCAGCGCGCGGTACAACTCCCCCCCGCTCACCACGTCCGCGCCAAAGCCCTCGGCCGCGGCCAACGCGCACAGCGCCCCGCTGGAGTTGGCCTTCATGGCGTAGCAGAACAGCGGGTCCAGCGCGCGGAAGGCTTTCTTATATGAAGTTATCTGCTTAAGGAAGGCGGCCTTCGAATAAACGTAAACGGGCGTACCCGCCTTGGCGGCGATCTCTTTAAGTACGGAAGGCTTGAAGTATCTGGAGAGCATAGTTTTATAATATAAAAATTTCCTTAGTAATTAACATCACACTCACCCGGCTGGCTTGCCGGGTTAGCAAAACCGCCATGAGGCCGAGGCTTGCGCAGCGCCGAGGCCGAATGCCGAGCGAGGCCACGGGGTGGCCGAGCGCGTTTTGCGTTCCGACAAGCCGGCCGGGCATAAAAATAGCGGGGGATTTCCCCCCGCCTGGTGTCGTCTGAAAAATAAATTGCTCGGGGGGGGAATCGAACCCCCACGCCGTTAGGCACACGCCCCTCAAACGTGCGTGTCTACCAGTTCCACCACCCGAGCATAAATCGTATTTTGACCGAAACATCTTTAAAAGAACGTGTGTATATTTTACCAAATTCCGGGCATAAATTGTAAAATATAGACGTGATTTACATCCTCGACCTTCTGATAGCCCTCTTCCTGATCCTGCTTAACGGCGCCTTCGTTATAGTGGAGTTCTCCCTGGTTAAAGTGCGCTACACCCGCCTGGAAGAGCTGGCCGCGCGGGGCTTGAAGTCCGCCAAGCTGGCGAAGAATCAGGTAAAGCACATAGATTCCTACCTCTCTTCCATCCAACTGGGCATCACCATGGCGAGCCTCGGCCTGGGCTGGATCGGCGAGCCCGCCCTTGCCGCCATCCTGGCGCCGGCGCTAAGCTGGTTCTCCGTCGCGCCAGGGTCCCCCCTCGCGCACACCATCTCCTTCACCGCGGCCTTCGCCCTAATCACAGGCTTTCACGTAATAGTGGGAGAGCAGACCCCCAAGTACATGGCGCTCCTGATGCCGGAAAAATTCGCGCTGTACTCGGCCATCCCGCTCGAGATCTTCTACCGCGCCACCTACCTGCCGATGCTCTTCATCAACAAGAGCGCCAACTTCGTGCTGCACCTCTTCCGCCTGAAGCCTTCTGAAAGCGAAGCGTTGCATTCAGACGAGGAACTGCGCATGATCCTGGGCCAGTCGCAGGAGCACGGCAAGATCTCCCTCGGCCGCCTCATGATGTTCGAACACCTGTTCGACTTCGGCAAAACCCGCGTAAAAGAAGTAATGACCCCGCGCGCCGCCATCTCCATCCTTAACGCGGCCGCCCCGTGGGAAGAGAACCTGAAGATCGTGAAAGAAAAGCAGTTCTCGCGCTACCCGCTGGCCGCCCCCAACGGGGCCATAAGCGGCTACATCCACTTCAAAGACCTCACGGTAGCTATGCTCACCCGCGGCGCAGCCCCCGCCGTGCCAGACCTGGCCGCGGTAAAGCGTCCGCTGCTCGAAATACAGGAAGAAATGTCGGTGGAGCGCGCGCTGCGCGACTTCCAGGACAAGCGCGTGCAGCTGGCGCTGGTGAAGAACGCCAAAGGCGAAGCCACAGGACTACTGACCATGGAAGACGTAATAGAAGAGCTTACCGGCGAGATCCGCGACGAATTCGAACAGCCCCCCAAGCTGCTGCTCAGCCACCTTATAGTAAAAGGCGCCTGCGAAATGGAGATGAAAGAGCCTGGCCGCTTCGAGGCCATCCAGGAGCTGCTGGGAAAACTCCACGCCTGCTCCCCCTCCTTCGACAAGGACGAGGCACTCAAAGCCATCGTAAAGCGCGAGACCAACTTCTCCACCGCCCTCGGCCATCAGACCGCTTTTCCCCACGCCCGCCTGGCCTCGCTGTCCAGACCACTGCTGGCCGTGGGCAAAAGCAAGGACGGGGTTTATTTCCCCACGCCGGACAACCAGCCGGTGAAGCTCATTTTCCTCATCCTCACACCCTTCAACGAGCCCACGCTCCAGCTGAGTATCCTCTCGCAGCTATCCGGGCTTATCTCCAACGTAACCCTGCGCAAGCGCCTGTTCACGGCCAAAACCCACGAAAACCTGATAGACATAGTCAACACTTTTGAAAATAAAGTAATGAAGTAGGCGTACGGAGAACAATAAAAAAGCCCTGTGGAGAAAACCACAGGGCTTTTTTAACGGGCTGATTTCCAGCTAAACCGCGGCAAGCTGCTTATTTTTTTACCGGCGCTGTTTTAACCGGCGCCGGGGCTCCGGCAGGGGCGGCCGCGGGAGCGCCGCCGGCAGGCTGGCCGGGCTGGGCGGGAGCGGCCTGCTGCTGCAGGGGATACTGCTGCACCACCGAGTTGAACCGCCGGTTGGAACCGAACACCGTCAGCAGCAACGAGGTTATGGCGAACAGCCCGGCCGCGATGGCGGTGAATTTCTTTATAAATGAGGTGCCGCTGGCGGCGTTAAAGAGGGAATCCCCCCCGCCGCCGAACATGGAGAGCGCCGAGCCCTTGCTGGTCTGGAAGACCACTATTACTATTATTATCACTAACGCCAGCACCACGTGGGATATCAGTATCAGGTTGTACATTTATTAAGTCCTCCGGGTAATTTAGTAAATCGTGAACCGGAAACCGTAAATAGTTAAGACGCCGACGCTATTTACTATTGCCGGCCGCCTATTTACGCTCCTGCTTCTGCGACAGCGCCACCAGCCCGGGCAGCTGCTTGCCCTCCACGAACTCAAGGCTGGCGCCGCCGCCGGTAGAGCAGTGTGAAATATTTTCCGGTTTGACCTTGGCGGTTTTAAGCACGCTCAGGGTATCGCCGCCGCCCAGAATGGTGGTGGCGCCGCCGCGGGTAGCCTGCGCCATGGCGTTGGCCACGGTTATGCTGCCGCTCGCAAAAGCCGGAGTTTCAAAAATCCCCACGGGGCCGTTCCAGAAAATAGTCTTGGATGCCTTTATCTTGTCCGCGAACAGCAGCTCCGTGCGGGGGCCGATGTCCACGCCTATCCAGCCGTCCGGCACGGCCATGGCCTGGGTTATCTCCACCTTGGCGTCGGGTTTTATTTCCTTCACCACGCGGTGGTCCGCCGGCAGCAGCAGCTCCACGTTCTTGCGGTGCGCTTTTAAAATTATATCCTTGGCTTCCTCCACCTTGTCGGCCTCCAGCAGAGAGTTGCCGATATTAGTGTTCTGCGCCGCCAGGAAAGTATAAGCCATGCCGCCGCCTATGATCAGGGTATCAACCTTCTCGATCAGGCTGTACAGCACGGAAAGCTTGTCGGCCA
The DNA here is from genome assembly GCA_036171915.1 of Elusimicrobiales bacterium. GTDB lineage: Bacteria > Elusimicrobiota > Elusimicrobia > Elusimicrobiales > UBA9959 > UBA9959. Next base: position 27,259 of record JAVHRY010000008.1, read on the forward strand.
CCTTGGCGCCGCCGATAATGGCCAGGAAAGGCCGCACCGGGTTCACCATAGCGCGGTCCAGGTACTCAAGCTCCTTCTGCACCAGGAAGCCGATGGCCCCCGGCAGGAACTTGCAGATGGCCGCGGTGCTGCCGTGCGCGCGGTGCAGCGCGCCGAAGGCCTCCTGCACGAAGAACTCGCCGTGCCTGGCCAGCAGTTTCGCGAAAACTTCGTCGTTCTTCTCTTCCTCGGCGTGGTAGCGCAGATTCTCAAGCAGCACTATCTCGCCTTTCTTGGCGGCGGCCACCACCTTGTCGGCTTCGGGGCCCACGCAGTCCGGGGCGAAATGCACTTTTACGCCGGCCAGCTTTTCGAGGTGGGCAGCCACGGGTTTAAGGGTATATTTGGGGTCCACCTTGCCCTTGGGGCGGCCAAGGTGCGCCATCAGCACGACCCTGCAGTTGGCGTCCAGTAAAAATTTAACGGTTTTGAGGGTTTCACGGATGCGGGTGTCGTCCACTATCACGCCGTCCTTGATGGGCACATTGTAGTCCACGCGGACCAGCACGTTCTTATCTTTAAGGTGCGCGTCCTGCACTTTGGCCAGCTTTAAAACGGTTTTAATATCGGCGGGCATAGTTATTCACCTCACTACGAATCTGTTTATCCTCTGCAAGCTTTAGGCCATAAGCCATAGGTTTCTAAGGGTTTTCCTTATAGCCTATGGCTTACGGCTTATGGCCTATGTCTATTTCTTTAGCAGCTTCTGCACTATCGCTTTAAGGGCGGGCTTGCGCTCTTTCAGCTGGTAGGTAACGCGCACGGACGGCTTGTTGAAGTTAAGGTGCTTCGCAAGGTCTATGGGCGTACCAACTATCACCACGTCGGCGGGGACGGCGTTTATGGTCTTCTTCAGTTCCGCCATCTGCGCGTCGCCGTAACCCATGGCGGGCAGAATGTCGGTAATCTGCTTGAAGTTCTCGTATACTTTTTTGATGGTGCCTACGGCGTAAGGGCGGGGATCCACGATTTTCGCGGCCTTGTACTTCCTCGCGGCCACGTGGCCGGCGCCGAAGTTCATTTCGCCGTGGGTAAGCGTGGGGCCGTCCTCTACAACCAGCACCTTCTTCCCCTTCACGCTGCCGTCTATGGTGACCGGGCTTTCGGCCTCTATAATGATGGCCTTGGGGTTCATCTTCTTGATGTTCTCTTTCACCAGTTTCACCTGGGCGGCGGAAGCGGTATCAACCTTGTTGATCACGATCACGTCGGCCATGCGCAGGTTCACCGCGCCGGGGTGGTAGCTGGCTTCGTTGCCGGCCCGGAGCGGGTCGGTCACCACTATCTGGAGGTCGGGCTTGTAGAAGGACATGTCGTTGTTGCCGCCGTCCCACAGGATGACGTCCGCTTCCTTCTCGGCGCGCCTTAATATTTCGCCGTAGTCCACGCCGGAGTAGATGATATGCCCGGCGGCTATGTGCGGCTCATACTCTTCCATCTCTTCGATGGTGCACTTGTGCTTCTTTAAGTCCTCAAGGTTGCCGTAGCGCTGCCAGGTCTGCTTCACCAGGTCGCCGTAGGGCATAGGGTGGCGGATGGCCACCACTTTCTTGCCCATGGATTTAAGGATGTCAGCTATGTAGCGCGTGGTCTGGCTCTTGCCGCAACCGGTGCGCACGGCGCACACGGAGATCACGGGCTTCTTCGACTTGATATAGGTATGTTCGCCGGAGAGCAGCTTGAAGTCCGCGCCGCAGGCCAGCACCAGGGAGGCCTTCGCCATGATGGTCTGAAAAGACACGTCGGAGTAGGCGAACTCCACTTCGTCCACCCTAAGCTTCTTGATCAGCCCGGGGAGCTCTTTCTCTTCATATATCTTTATGCCCTTCGGGTACAGCTTGCCGGCGAGTTCTTTGGGGTACTTGCGGCCCGCTATGTTGGGAATCTGGTAGGCGGTGAACGCTACCACTTCATAAGCCGGGTTATTGCGGTAATACACGTTGAAGTTGTGGAAGTCGCGGCCGGCGGCTCCCATTATCAGCACTCGTTTCTTGGACATTGTTGTTCTCCTGTCGCAAACACGCACAAAACCGGGCGTCTTAGGGTCCCCGCCGTGGCGCGGACCCGACACCCGGGTAAAATCACTTACAGGCCTTTTTTCACCATCAGCAGGGCGAGGTCCACGACGCGGTTGGAATAACCCCACTCGTTGTCGTACCAGGCCAGGATCTTCACCAGGTTGCCGCCGATAACGCGGGTATTCTTGGCGTCCACGGTGGAGCTGAGCGGGCAGTGGTTGAAGTCTATGCTCACCAGCGGCTCTTCCTCGTAGCCCATAATGCCCTTCATCTTCCCGGCGGCGGCCTCTTTAAACGCGGCATTAAGTTCCTCGGCGGTGGCCGGCTTGTTGAGCGTGGCGGTCAGGTCCACAATGGACACGTTGGGCGTCGGCACGCGGATGGCGAAGCCGTCCAGCTTCCCCTTAAGCTCGGGCATCACCAGGGCAATGGCCTTGGCGGCGCCGGTGCTGGTGGGGATCATGCTAACGGCGGCGGCGCGGGCGCGGCGCAGGTCGCTGTGGGCCATGTCGTGGATCTTCTGGTCGTTGGTGTAGGCGTGGATGGTGGTCATCAGGCCTTTCTCTATGCCCCATTTGTCGCTGATCACCTTGCAGAAGGGGGCCAGGCAGTTGGTGGTGCAGGAAGCGTTGGACACCACGTTGTGGAGCTTGGGGTCGTACTTTTCGTCGTTAACGCCCATCACTATGGTGATGTCCTCGCCCTGCGCGGGCGCGGAAATAATTACCTTCTTGGCGCCGCCCTTGGTAATGTGGTTCTCGGCGCCCTTCACGGCCTTGCCCTTCTTATTCACGCCGTCCTTTTTAATAGTGAACAGGCCGGTGGACTCAACCACTATCTCTATCCCCAGGCTCTTCCACGGGATGTTGGAGGGGTCCATTTCCTTAAAAACCTTTATCTTCTTGCCGTTCACGGTTATCTCGTCGTCGGCGGTGGCCTTCACGTCGCCTTCCAGGCGGCCGTGCACGGAGTCGTACTTAAGCAGGTGCGCGTTGGTCTTGGAGTCGGTCAGGTCGTTGATAGCGACCAGTTCCAGCTTGCCGTCGGTGCGGGCCAGTATGGCGCGCGCCACCAGCCTGCCTATCCTGCCGAAACCGTTAATCCCGATTTTAGTAGCCATTTGTTATGTGTCTCCTTTAGTTAGTTCCACAAAGCCGTTCAGCCGCATAATAATTGTACCAAATTTGTATTTCCGGTTTTCCTTTTCCCTGGTTAAGGCGTCCTTAGTCCACGGCTTGCCCCTTCCACGCTTTTATAGCCGCCAGGCGTTTAAGCACGCTACTGCGCGCCGTCGCGCTTTTGATGCCCGCAGCCAACCGGCGGGCGCGGAAAGCCGACACATAAGGACAGTCCACCAGCGCTTTTTCCGGTTCCGCCAGAAAAAACCGCCCTTAAAGAGCGGTTTTTTATATTTCCATCTCCTGGCATCCCTCTATTTCAGCGTCCTGCGGAAGTAGTCCACGGTCTTCACCAAACCTTCGTTAAGTTTTATCTTCGGTTCCCAGCCCAGTTTTTCTTTGGCCAGGCGGATGTCGGGCTGGCGCTGGCGCGGGTCGTCCTGAGGCAGCGGCTTATAAACCAGCTTGCTCCGGCTCTCCGGGATAAGCGCCAGCACCTTTTCGGCCAGCTGCTTTATAGTGAACTCTTCCGGGTTGCCGACGTTTACCGGCCCGGTGAAAGCGGAGGTATTGTTCATCATCGCCAGCATGCCCGCCAGCAGATCGTCCACGTACTGGAAACTGCGCGTCTGGCTGCCGTCTCCGTAAATAGTTATATCCTCGTTGCGCAGGGCCTGTACTATGAAATTGCTCACCACCCTCCCGTCGTTGGGGTGCATGTTGGGACCATAGGTGTTAAAGATGCGGATAACGCGGATCTGCACGCCATGCTGCCGGTAATAATCAAAGCACAGCGTCTCGGCGCAGCGCTTGCCCTCGTCGTAGCAGGCGCGCGGGCCTATGGTATTCACCCGGCCCCAGTAACCCTCCGGCTGCGGGTGCACGTCGGGGTCGCCGTACACCTCGCTGGTGGAAGCCTGCAGGATAACGGCCTTGGTGCGGCGGGCCAGGCCCAACATGTTTATCATGCCGTTCACCGAAGTCTTGGTGGTATGCACCGGGTTGAACTGGTAATGGTTGGGCGAGGCCGGGCAGGCCAGGTTATAGATCTGGTCCACCTCCACGGTAAGCGCGGAGCAGATGTCGTGGCGGATAAATTCGAATTTCCTGTTATCCAGCAGGTCCAGCACATTATCCTTGGTCCCGGTGAACAGGCTGTCGGCGCAGAGCACGTCGTGGCCGTCGGCCACCAGCCTGCGGCATAAATGGGACCCGATAAACCCCGCCCCGCCGGTAACAAGTATTTTTAGCTTAGTCATTGTTTCTCCCTGAAAAACCGCCGCCAGTAAAATTCTAAAGAAGCCGGCTCCTTTTCGAGGCGCGTTTTCACTGGTCCAGCAGCTGGAACAGCACCCAGTTATCCGCCGAAGCGAATTCCTTTACGCGCCGCGCGGGGATTTCCCGCTGCAGGCCGGCGTAATCGGCCGGGGCCGCTATCACCAACACCCTGCCGCCCTCCGCCTTCTGGCCGGCGAGTTCGCCCGGAGACAGTACCTGGGAGTCCAGCGGCCGGCCGCTGTAAAAAGTCAGCCCCTGGTTGAAAATATAAACAAGCCCCTTGAATAGAACCACGCGGTCCTTCGGCGCGGCCACGCGCTCCACGCAGCGGTAAAGCGAGATATATTCGCTGGGGCCCTTGGGCGCGGGCATGGGCAGCAGCACGGTCAAAAGCGTAATACAGGCAAAACACAGGCAAGCCAGGTGCTGGAACCACGGGTAAACCGCGGCTTTTATTAACCTGTCCAGCGCGGCCGCCGCGAAGATAGCGGCAGGCACCAGGGCCGGCACCAAATAGCGCACGCCGAACACGCTGCTTACCGAAAGCGCGGCCATTATCACCCAGAACCACAGCAGCAGCAGTATGCCCCCTTCCCTTTCGGCGGGGTCGCGCAGCCGGGCCGCGCTAAGCCACATTCCGTAAAAGGCCGGCGCGCTCCAGTAGAATATCCTGAACATTTCTTTTAACGGCCGGTAGAAAGGGTTGGTATAGCCCGGCAGGCCGCCGGCCGTCAGCGGCCCTATGCCGCACTGCGAATCAAGAAATTCCCGCCCGTGCGCCAGGTACTGCGGCACCGCCCAGGCGGCTATCAGCGCCAGGGCCCCAGCCAGCGCGGCCAGGAAATACGGGCTGAAAAGCTTTTTCCACCGCCCCGTAAGCACAAGAAAAACAGGAATTATGGCCAGCGCGTACATCCCCTGCAAAGCTTTAAAATAATACCCCAGCGCCAGGGAAAGGCCGTACAGCAGGAAATACCTGTCGTCCCCGCGGACGGCCCGCAAGGCGGCGTAAACGCTGAGCGTAAGCACGCAGGCGGCGGGCATGTCCATCATTACGCGCTGCGTATAGCGCAGAAAGAACAGGCTGGTGGACAGCACGAACACCGCCAGGAAGGCGCGCCGGGCGCCATAGATAAGCTTCACCGTTTTGTGCACCAGCAGGAAGGTAAGGAAGCCGCACACGGCCGCCGGGAACTTGGCCCAGTACTCGCTAACCGAAAAAAGTTTGAACGCCGCCGCCTCCAGCCAGAAGTAGAGCGGCGGTTTAAGCCAGCTTACCAGCCGGCCCTCGTGCATGGTGAACCAGTCGCCGGTCTGCAGTATGGAAACGCCCATGCAGGCGTGGGTAAGGTCGTCGAGCTGGGGCAGCACGTAGGCCCCGAGGTTGGCAAAACACAGCACCAGCAGGCAGAACAACCAGGCGGCGGCCAGTTGAGCCTCCCTTGAAGCGCGCGGGAACACGGCGTCGCCGTCCACGAAGGGTCTTAAAATATCCGTGGCCCGTTTAATAATCGTCATTTTTTCAGCAGTTCGTAGGTAAGCAGGCCGGATGTGTGCAGCAGGTACCTGAACAGCTCCTTAACGGTAAGCAGGCCGTAAGTGAGGCTGCGCTTGAAATTTATAGACGAGGCGTCAGCAAAATACTTGGTCTGCACCGGCACGTCGCCCAGCCGGAAGCCGGCGCTGGCGCACTCCACCAAAAACTGCGTGTCAAAAACAAAATCGTCGGAGTTCTTCTCCCAGGCTATAGTCTCAAGCACCTTGCGCGAATAGGCCCGCATGCCGCTGTGCCACTCCCCCAGGTTCTCGCCGGTTACAAGGTTGCTCACAAAAGTAAGGCCGCGGTTGGAAAGGTATTTGTAGAAAGGCATGCCGCCGTTCAGGGCCTCGCGGCGGGTGCGTATGCGGTTGCCCAGCACCACGTCGCAAACGTCGTTCTCGATAAGGCCAATAATGACGGGGATGATTTTGGGATTATACTGGTAATCCGGGTGCACCATTACAACTATCTCCGCGCCGTTTTCCAGGGCGTGGCGGTAGCAGGTCTTCTGGTTGCCGCCGTAGCCGGTGTTCTTTTCGTGCTGTATCACCTTTATTCCCAGGCCGCGCGCCACTTGCGCGGTGTTATCCGAGGAGGCGTCGTCCACCAGCAGCAGGTCTTCCCGGTATTTTTCCGGTATGTCGGCCACGGTCTGCGCAAGGGTCTTTTCGGCGTTATAGGCCGGCAGTACGATTATAGTCTTCATACGTGAATTTTAACATTTTTTAATACCTCCCCCGCAGTAGACTCCCCCGCCGTAGAGGCCGCACCTCAATTCCCCGGGGTTTGGCCGCCTCCCCTTCCCAATCCCAATCCCCTTCCCCTTCTTAAAAAGCCACGGGACAATTGTTGTATAATTTACTTCCCTATGACGACGGAAAACAAAGCCGACACGCTGCTCGGTTTCGGCCTGCTGGTCTTCGCGGCCTCGTGTATTCTCTCTATCACCGGGGCGGAATTTTCTCTGGCGCTTATGCTGGCCGCCATCATCTGGAAAGCCGCCTCCTCCCGCCGGGGGCTGGCGCAGGCGGCCGCGGAATTCCACGCCAACGCGCTGGTATTTCCCCTTGCGCTTTACCTGCTGTCCTATATTTTTTCGTCCATCTTCTCCATGGACTCCGCGCATAGTTTTACGCGCCTTTTTACCGAGGCCATAAAAGCCTCTTCCGCGCTGCTGCTCTTCTCCGCCGTCTCGCGCAAAGGCCCGGAGAAAGCAGCCTTCTGGTTCACCACAGGGGCCGCCGCGGCGGCTTTAATGGGCGTGGCGCAGTTCGCCGCCAGCCTGCTGCACCAGGCCGGCGGCCTGGTGCGCGCGCACGGCACAACCCACCCCGTTACCTACGCAGAAGTAATGGCCCTGGCCATGCTGCTGCCGTTGCTGCTGGCCCAGACCACCCAGGGCCGCCTGCGCAAATTTTACGCGGCTGCGTTTTTAACGATAGGGGCGGGGTTCGCCTGCAGTCTTTCAAGAGGCCCGGCCATCGGCCTTTTATTCAGCCTGGCCATTATCTTCTCCGCGCGCCGCGACGTGCGCAAGCTGATCTTAACCGGCCTGGCTTTAGTTTTTATTATCTTCGCCGGCTCAGCCGCCCTGAGCGAAAGCTACCGCGCAAGAATAACTTCCATGGCCGGCTCCCCCCGTCAGGACTATACGGCCAACGTGCGGCTGACAATGTGGAAAGCCGGCGCCGCCATAGCACGGGACTACCCTCTTACCGGCACGGGCACTTACGCCCTGCACAAGGTCTTTAACTACTACCACCACCTGCCCGTAGACGGGAAAATAGACTTCTCCGACGTGCACAACCTTTACATACAGCGAACCGCGGACTCCGGCATCCCCGGCCTGCTGGCCCTCCTGTTCCTGTTCGCCATGCTGCTGCGCGGCGCGTATTTAAATTTCCGCAAGACGGCGGGCCCGCTGGCTTTGTGGGGGTTGGCCGGCTTTGCGGGCTTTATGGTAATGATGGTAACCGACTCTTCGTTCGACTTACCCCGCACTTCTTTTCTTATTTACTTCATGTATGCCCTCTCCTGCCTCCCGGTAAAGCCGCAGATCCCCTTACCGGATTAGCAGTCTGCTGAAAAAGCCCTTTTCGGTTGCTTTCGGCCTGCGGCTTCGTTGCTCGTCGTTTACAGGCCCAACGGGCCTGCCCGCTTCTCGCGCCTTGCCTGGGCTTGAAATCGCCTCAAAATATTACCGAGGGGGCTTTTTCAGCAGACTGTTAGTGCGTCCATATAGATTCACCGGGCGAAGCGGCACAGCCTCCACTATGGGAATCTTTGCCGGTATGCCGTATACGGCTGCGCTGGAAGAAAAAACCAGGGTCTTTACTGCTGCCCCGCGCATAGCATTGAGAAGATTAAGGGTATGTACAACATTATTGCGGTAATACTTGGCCGGATCCGCAACAGATCCGCCTACCGCGGTATATGCTGCAAAATTATCGAACACAATAGTTTTCAGGCCGCTTTCAGAAAGCAGTTTATTGGTTTGGGAGCCAATGTAGCCAGCCCCCCCGACGATGAGAAGATACTGTTTTAGCCAATAGCGCAAAAACCTTAAAAGTTTATGCGTTCTTTCTCTATTACCAGCGGGCGTTTGAGGGTCTGGGTGTAGATGGCGCCGATATATTCGCCTATGACGCCCAGGAAGATAAGCTGCACCGAGGAAAAGAAGAACAGGCCGATCACCACGGGCGCTATTCCCAGTGAAAAATTATTCCAGAAGACTAGTTTGTAGATAAAATATCCTGCCGCCACCGCCAGGTTGACAGTGGCCAGCAGGGCGCCGGAAAAAATAGCCAGGCGCAGCGGCACCTTGGAATGGTTAATTATCCCCAGCATGCCCACATCGTAGAGCCGGTAAAAATTAGCCGTGGTCAGGCCGCGTTGGCGCGCCGGCTGGAAATATTCCACCTGGGCGGCCTCGAAGCCCAGTTCCGAGACAAGGCCTCGGAAAAACGGGTAGGGCTCATCAAGCTTGCGCAGCTGGTCCATTACTTCGCGGTCATAAAGGCCGAACCCCGTGCTGTTCTTGATTATATTAACGTCGGCCAGCCCATCCACCAGGTGGTAGTAAAGTCTGCGCAGCGCGAACATGGAGGCGGACTCGCCGCTGTTGGTTTTTATGCCCAGCACCACTTTACTCCCTTCCTCCCAGCGGCGCAGGAAGTCGGCTATAAGTTCGGGGGGGTCCTGCAGGTCGGCCACCAGCAGGATGACGGCGTCCCCGCAAGCCTGGGTCATGCCGTAAAAAGGCGAACGGATCCAGCCGAAGTTGCGGGTGTTTATTATTACCTTAACGCCGGCGTCGGCGGCGGCCAGCCGCCTGAGCACGCCCTGGGTGCCGTCGGTGGAGGCGTTGTCGATAAACAAATGTTCATAATCGTAAGAGCCCAGCTGCCTGAAGACCTCCTTTACCTTTAGATAAAGGGCTTCCACGTTGGCCTCTTCGTTATAGCAGGGCGTAACAATGCTTATTTTTTTCATACGGGCGTCCTTTGCCGCTGCAGCCGCGCTAAAAGCTAAACCTTAAAACTTAATACCGTCCGCGTAAAACCTTCCTTTATCCCCACCACGGGGTTCCAGCCCAAGGCCCTTGCCCGGGAAGAATCCAGGCAAATGCGTTTGATGGGGCTCTGAATGTATGCCAGCCGGCTTTTTGCTTTTACGAACTTTACCGCTATTTTCTTATCCGGGAACAGGTTTACAAGCGTGTCAGCCAGCCCCGCTATGCTTACGCAGGCCCTGTCGTTACAGACGTTATAGGCTTTCCCTTTCTCCCCTTTCAACATTACAAGGAACAGCCCCAGCACCGCGTCGGCGACGTAGCAGAAAGACCGCTCGGCCGCGCCGTCGCTGGTCAGTTCTATGTCGTGCCCGGTAACCACGTCCCGGACAAAATCGGCAAAGACGCGCCCGTCGTTAAAATCAAGGCCGGGGCCGTAAGTGTGGGCCAGCCTGGCTATAGCTGCCGGCACGCCGTATTGGTGATGCCAGGCCACGCACATAGTTTCACCGGCGCGTTTGCCTTCGGCGTAGCAGGAGCGCACGTCTACCGTATCCAGCCAGCCGTAATCGTTTTCTTTGGTGGGAACTTTCTCAGCCGGGACAATGCCGTAGACCTCGCCGCCGCTTACGAACAGGAAACCTTTGCATTTGCCGGCCCTGGCAAGTTCCAGCAGGTTGAAAGTGCCCACGACATTGGGCGAGATAGTGCCCGCCGGGTCGGTGCCGTAATACTTGGGGCTGGCCTGGCTTGCGGCATGGATAATATAGTCCACGGGCGCGGTTATCTTTAACGGGGCCGTAACATCCTGCACCACCAGCTCAAAGTCCGCCCTTTCCAGGAATTCAGAGAATTTGACCCCGGCTTTTTCCCGGTTTCTTACCAGCGCTATAACACGGCACTCACGCCCTTTAAGCCGGGTTTCGTTCAGCGCCAGCAGCGTGGTTGTAAGGTAGTACGGTATCATGCCGCCGGCCCCGGTTACCAGCACGGTGGCGCCGGCGAACGCCTGCCACAAGTCCCCGCCGGCCTCCATTATCTTTTCTATATCTTCTTTAACGATGTGGTTCATTATTTACTTCTTTAGGTACCCGGCTATTTCCGCTTTGCGGCTTCCGTGCACGAAAAAGAAATTGGTGCACATAACGGTATCGTCCATTATTTTCATGGGCAGCAGTTTATCCTTCTCAATGGCGTAGCAGGCGTAGCCGAGCGGCGCCAGCAGGGCGATAATATCGTTAGGATGATAATTGAATTTTGCCGCCCACTTGCGGAGCATTTCCACGAACAGGATGGGCCGGTATTTTTTTATGGTTTCAAGGCCGCCTTTTATAACCAGCAGCTCCGCGCCTTCCACGTCGCACTTTATAAAATCGAGGCCCCGCACGCCGTTTTCGCGCACAAAGTCGTCCAGCCTTTCGCTTTTAACCGAAACCGCGACGGCGTCTTCGGTCTCCCGGATATTGCGCATGGAGGTGGCGCCCAGTTCTTTTTTGTTCAGGTAAAAAGTGTTGACAGCTTTTTTATCGCTCAGCGCGATCTTGTGCAGGGAAATATTATCAAAGCCGTTCAGCGCCAGGTTCTGTTCCAGAATTGCCGCGGTGTACGGGATGGGTTCGAACACGTGTATCTTGCCGCCGGGGATCTTGCGGGCGATATTCATTGCTATCCAGCCCGTGTTGCCGCCAATGTCGAAAACGGTGTCCCCGGCGCGCACCAGGCCGAGTATCAGCTCCATTTCTTCCGGCTCATAGTCGCCCACGGCCAGCATACGGAGCGGGATGTTGGAGACGTCTTCAAAGACCAGGACGTGCTTTACCCCGAATCTTTTGCCCACGCCGCAGACGCCGGCCCCGGTAATGCGCAGCTCCGCCAGTTCGGTCCCTTTTATCAGCTCCGAGTACTGCCGGAGCACGCCGTTTTTGGCCAGCATGGTTTGGAAGTATTCGTGTTTAGGCAGCTTGCCTTCAAGGTAGGCTTTTTTAAGTTCCACTACGGTCAGGTCTTTTGATTCCATAATATTTATCCGTTCACGGCTTTGTGCCACAAGAGCGTTTTTTTTATAGCCTCGTCTATGCCAACCTTTATTTTAAGGCCTAGCTCGCTTTGGGACGCTTTCACATCCGGGACGAACCGGGAGCGGTGCTGCTGCTTATGATCCTTTGAGGCCAGCACAATTTCCGGCTGCGGGGTAAAGTTGGCTGCTATTTTATCGGCAAGCTCTTTCAGCGTTACGCCGCAAGGGCTGCCCACATTATAAATGCGCCCCGATTCCCCCGCCGCCAGTATCCGCAGCAGCCAGAAGGCCAGGTCGCTGGGGTACATATAACTGCGGACGGTCTTTTCATCGCCCAGTATGTTTATGGGGCCGCCTCTTAGGGCGTCGTTGATGAAATTATTAACGGCCCAGGGTTTATCCAGCAGTTGGTAGGGGCCGATAAAGGCGAAGGGCCGGGCCGTAACCACCGGCATCTTGAACTGGTTGCGGTGCGCGGCGCACAGCGTTTCAGAAAAGCGTTTGGCCTCAGCGTAAACGGACATTATGGACGAGCAGTCCGGACCGCCGGAATAGCTTTCCGGCATAGCCTCGAGAGCAAGCGGCTGGGGCCCGTAAACAAGGCCGGAACTGATATTCAGTAATTTCTTCAGCCCGCTTATGCGCGAGGCCGCGGCCAGCACGGACTCGGTGCCCTTTGAAACCACGTCCATAACGCGCAAAGGGTCGGAAGAATGCAGCCGGTTGTCCGGGTTTGCCGCGGCGTGGATAACGTGGGTAACGTCTTCGTCTATCTCCAGTATATTCCGCACGTCCTTATCAATCAAAAAAACGTCCCCGCGCCCGGCCAGGTGCGGCGCCCCTGCTTTAAACTGCGAGGCGTGCCTGGCTAAGAGCTGCATCTTGATCTGGTACCCGTACTGGTCGTTAAGGAAAGCCAGCGTCTCAACCAGCCAGCTGCCGACAAAGCCGGTACCGCCGGTGATCAGGATCTTGCCGCCTTTCAGCGGGGAAAGCAGGTTATTATCGTCCTTAAGGACTTCTTCCACGTCGTTTTTTATCTTGCTTATGGCTGTGGGGTTCATTTGGGTTCCTTCTTACCGGAAAGCTGTATGGCCACTTCCACTATCAGGTCTTCCTGGCCGGCTACTACCCGCCTTTTGCCCAGCTCGAAAAATATATCCCTGGGGTCCACGCCGTATTCCCTGGCCACCCGCTCCACGTGTTTGGCGAAACCGGAGAACACCCCGGCCAGGCCGCTCACGATACTGACGGGCTTGGGGAACGGCAGCACCTTCATCAGCTCTTTTTCGGCGATGTCGCTGGCGTCCAGGATATGGTACAGGTCCACGCCGGTGGAATAGCCCATCTTTTCGAAAACGCCTATAAGCAGTTCTATGGGCGTATTGCCGGCCCCCGCGCCGAAGCCGCGGGCGGAGCCGTCTATAATTGCGGCGCCGGCTTCGGCCGCGGCCACCGAATTAGCTACGGCAAGCCCCAGGTTGTTGTGCGCGTGAAAACCGACGGGGATATTAAGCGCCTTTACCAGCGCGCCCACTTTGTCGGTTACGTCCTGCTGCAGGTAAGCGCCGGCGGAATCCATAAGGATAACGCCCTGGGCTCCATACACCTCCATTTTAAGGGCTTCCTCGACCAGGGTTTCCTTGGGCACCATGTGCGACATCATCAGCACGCCGTATACATCTTTGCCTCTTGAGCGGGCATAGGAGATATGCCGCTCGGTAAGGTCAGCCTCGGTACAGTGGGAAGCCACGCGCACAACGTCCGCCCCGGCGTCGATGGCGGGCTTAAGGTCTTTGTTTATGGTGGCGAAACCGGGAATAATAAAGACGCCAAGCTTTGATCTATGAATGCTCTCCCGGGCCACCTTAAGCATTTCCATGTCCGGCAGCAGGCTTTCCCCCACCTGCAGGGAAGAAGCGCCCAGGCCGTTGCCATGGCCGACTTCAATTACGGGGACGCCGGCCTTGTCGGCCGCGGCGGCGTACGCGCGCACCTGCGCGGCGCTAAGCTGGTGGGCTACGGCGTGCGAGCCGTCCCTTAAAGTTACGTCGTGGATAATTAGTTTATGCATGCTTCCTCAGATTACCCCGTTGAGCTTCTTCGCGTATTGCTCGGCCATGGCTATGGCGGCGCAGTTTATGATGTCGAGGTTGCCGGCATAGCTGGGGAGATAATCCCCCAGCCCCTGCACCCGCACCATCATCAGTATCGTATTGTTCTCCAGGGTAGGTTCGACCACAAGCTTATAACCGGGAACGTAAGCGTGTATTACAGCGACTATTTCCTTTATCCTTTCAACAAGTTCCGGCATATCGGGATTTAAAACCCTGGCGCGCACGGTGGTCTGCATATTTATGCAGGGCTGGGCGGGGTTCAGCACCAGCACGGCCTTGGTCCGTTTGGCGCCGGAAAATTTCTTAAGGCCGCGCTCCGTAGTCTCCACGTATTCGTCCAGGTTGGCCCTGGTAGCTGGCCCGGCGCTGCGCGAAGAAATGGTGGAGACGGCCTCTATGTACTCCACGTCCTTATGAACCTGCCCCAGCACATAGGCGAGCGGGATTGAGGCCTGCCCGCCGCAGGTGATCATGTTAACGTTCTTAAGGTTAAGACAGTCCTTAAGGTTTACTCCGGGCACGCACATGCCGCCCACCTGGGCCGGGGTAAGGTCTATGGCTATTTTTCCCAGCTTTGCCAGGATGGGCGCGTGTATTTTATGGCTGCCGGCGGAGGTGGCGTCAAAGACCAGGTCGCAGCAGGAGGGGTCCTGAACTATGGCGTCTATGCTCCGGTCGGAGATCTTAACGCCCAGGCTTAAGGCCTTGGCCATGCCTTTGGACTGCAGGTTCCTGCCGATAAAAAGCGAACACTCCAGCCAGGGAGAGCGCATTATCTTGACCATCAGGTCGGTGCCGATAAGCCCGCTGCCCAGTATGGCCGTCTTTATTTTCTTCCGGTTTTCATCTTTCATTTTTTTCCAGCCCCGGCGCTTTCACCGGCCGCGCACTCGGCCAGGTACTCTTCCCTCGGGAGGAACGGGAACATGTCGTCGTAAGACATGGAGGCCATTTTACCGTTCTCCAGCTTCTTTGAGGCCACGCGCGGTATCAGCAGCTGCAGCGGCGGGTTAATGACCTCGCAGATAACCGGGCCGCGCATGGCGCGCAGTTGTTTCAGCTTCGCGGCAAGTTCCGTTCCTTTGGCTATCCGCAGGTACCGGATACCATAAGCCCCGGCTATCTTTTTAAGGTCCGGGAAGCTTACGCCCGTGGCGGCGCTTTCCCCCATCAGCCGGCCGCCGCAGAAATTTTTCTGCGTGTGGCGGATAAGCAGGTAGCCGGAATTATTGGAAATTATGAACTTTACCGGCAGCTTGTTGTGCACCACGGTCTGGAATTCCTGCAGGTTCATCTGCAGGGAGCCGTCGCCGGTAATGCAGTAGACGTCCCGGCCTTTTGCCGCGGCCGCCACGCCGGTGGAGGCGGGGCTGTAGCCCATGGTGGACAGGCCGCCGGTGATGATATGACGCTGCCCGAATTTAACCTTGAAAGCCTGGGCGTGCACGTGGAAGCAGGACCCAGTATCCACCAGGAAGATGTCTTTGTTTGACGCCGTGTCCGAGAGTACCCGGGTGAAGTGGTAGGAGTTGATGCCGTTTTTTTCTTTTGCATATTCCGGCAGATCTACCGGGTATTTGTCCTTCCAGCCCCGGGTAACCTTAAGCCACTCGGTGTTCTCGGGCATTTTAGACGGCAGCCGCTTTATGAGCTCCCGCAGAAATTGCGCGGCGTCGGCCATTATGGGGATATCCGGCTCCACGGAAGGCTTTGTAAGTTCGGTCTCGTCTATATCCACCATTATCTTAACGGCTTTAGGAGCGAAACCCTGGTAATCGTAACCCACCAGGCCTACGCCCAGCCGGCAGCCTATGGTTAAGAGCAGGTCGCAGTGCTGGGTGACGAAGTTGGCGGGTCTGTCACCGTAAGTGCCCGGGTGCCCGACGAACAAAGGGTGGTCGAAACCTATAAGGTCCAGGCCCAGGCGGGAAGTTAGAACCGGGATGCCTGCCTTTTCGGCGAACCTATGCAGCAGGCTTACGGCCCCCGAAAGGCGGACGCCCGCGCCGGCGAGTATGCAGGGGCGCCGGCTTTTCAGCAGGGCGGCAATTACGGCCCTCATCTGGCTCTCCGCTATATAGGGCTCCCCCACTTCCGAGGCGTAAGGAGAAAAGCCTTTGTATTCGGCGGGATCGAACTTCATGTCCTGCACATCGATGGGGCATTCAAGGTAGACCGGCCCCACGCGGCCGGACTTCGCCATGTATACGCACTTTTCCACTTCGTAGCGGACTTTGGCGATATCGTCCAGCATAACGGCGTACTTGGTGAAATGCTTGAAGATAGGCAGGGTGTCAAAGCCCTGCAAAGGGAACTGGCGTACCCCTTTCACTTTAGCCAGGGCGGCCTTGGACTGCCCGCCGACTATGATACACGGCGAAGAATCCACGTAAGCGCCCACCGCCCCGGTAATGGTATTCAGGACGCCGGGACCGGCGGTAACGTAAGCCACCCCCAGTTTGCCCGTATAACGGCCATAAGCCTCGGCGGCCATGGTGGCGGCCTGCTCGTGATGGCAGCAGATATATTTTATTTTTTTATTACGGAACAAGGCGTCCGTAAGGTGCATTATCATGCCGCCGGTAATGACAAAAACGTGCCCGCAGCCGGCCTCGTACATCTGTTGGGTTATATAATCGGCTACGGATATTGTCATATTATGCCTCTTAACCGCCTGTCGTTCAGTTTCCACAAAAAACCGCGAAGGTCTTCGCTATATACTTCAGCATTTTCCCGGTCAGGCCGGGGTAAACGCCTATCCAGAAAGTCCGGTCAAGGATGGTGTCCGTATTCTCAAGTTTCCCGGCGACGCGATAGCCTTTCCCGGTTTTACGCATTTCGTCGAAGCAGGGGTGTTTTATCAGGTTGCCGGCGAACAGCATGCGGGTCTGGATCTTGTTCTTTTCCAGGTGGGCCACAAGTTGGCCGCGCGTGAAACCGGCGTCCTCTTTTACGGTGATCAGGAAGCCGAACCAGCTGGGCTCCGCGCCGGGAGTGGGCGCGGGCAGGATAAGCTGTTTAGCGTATGGCTGCAGGGCTTGGCGCAGGTAGGCCCAGTTCTTCCTGCGGGCCTCCACAAAGGCCGGGAACTTCTTAAGCTGGGCCAGGCCCACGGCGGCCTGCATTTCGGTGGCCTTAAGGTTGTAGCCGAAGTGGGAATAGACGTATTTGTGGTCGTAGCCAGGCGGCAGCGCGCCGTACTGGCGGATAAACCGGTTATGGCAGGTATTGTCCGTGCCGGAAGCGCACCAGCAGTCCCGGCCCCAGTCGCGGAAAGATTCTATAAGGCGTTTCAGCAGCGGGTCGTTAGTGTAAACGGCGCCGCCCTCGCCCATGGTCATGTGGTGCGGCGGGTAGAAGCTGGAAGTGCCGATGTCGCCATAGCTGCCGGTGAACTTGCCGGCATAGCGGGAGCCGAGCGCGTCGCAGTTGTCCTCAACAAGCCAAAGGTCGTGCTTAACGCAGAAGGCTTTTACGGCTTTTATATTGAAAGGATTCCCCAGTGTGTGGGCCAGCATTACGGCTTTTGTCTTGTTAGAAAGGGCCTTTTCAAGCATGGCGCAGTTGATGTTATAGGAAGGCAGTTCCACATCCACGAACACCGGCACCGCGCCATACTGTATGATGGGCGTGACGGTAGTGGGGAAGCCCGCGGCCACGGTTATAACCTCGTCGCCGGGCTTTATCCGCCGCTTGCCCAGCTTGGGCGAGGTGAGGGCCATAAAAGCCACAAGGTTAGCGGAGGAACCGGAATTCACAAGTGAGACATACTTTACGCCGAGATAGGCCCCGAACTGTTTCTCGAATTCAGCGCAATAGCGCCCAGACGTAAGCCAGAAGTCCAGCGCGGAATCGGTAAGGTTTATCATCTCCTTATCGTCGTAAACGCGCCCGCCGTAATTAATAAAGGTTTCCCCGGGCCTGAAAGCCGGCTTCCGGTGGAACTTCTTATAGTAAGCGGTTACCTTCTTGAAGATTTCGCGGCGGGCTTTAAGTTCTGGTTCGGTCATATTTAAATAAGGTTGAGGCTCCAGGTCACTTACCGGTGGTATACTCCATTATCTGTTTTAGACATACGGCGTGCATATCTTCTTTAGCGGAGTAAGCGCGGGTCCAATCGATAATTTTATCGATGGCGGTGCCTATGTGCCAGCGGGGCCGCCAGGCGAGTTCCCGGCGGGCTTTGGCGGAATCCAGCTTAAGGTAGTGGGCCTCGTGCGGATGGCGGCCTTTGTCTATTACGTAACCGGGGGCCTCGGGCCAGGCGGAGAACATGCGCTTAACTATCCATTTCACGTCTTTGGCGTCGCCGGCGTCCGGGCCGAAGTTCCAGGCCTGGCCGTACTTTGCGCCATGGGTGTAAAGCTTTTCCGCCAGCAGCAGATAGCCGCTGAGCGGTTCCAGCACGTGCTGCCAGGGGCGGATGGCGCGCGGGTTGCGGATAAGGACCTTTTTCCCCTTAAGGGCGGCGAGGATCAGGTCCGGGATAAGGCGGTCGGCCGCCCAGTCCCCGCCGCCTACGACATTCCCTGCACGCGCCGTAGCCAGGGCTACGCCGTGCTTTTTATAATCCGCGGGGTTAAAGAAAGAATTGCGGTAAGCGGAAGTTACCAGTTCCGAGCAGCCCTTGCTGGAAGAATAGGGATCGTAACCGCCCATAGGTTCGTCCTCGCGGAAGGCCCGGGCATGCTCTTTGTTCTCGTAGCATTTGTCCGTGGTAACATTCACCACGGCCTTTACCGAAGGGCAGGCCCGCACGGCCTCCAGCAGGTTCACCACGCCCATTACGTTGGTTGCGTAGGTGTCGGCCGGGTTGCGGTAGGATTCCCTCACCAGCGGCTGGGCGGCCATGTGTATTACTATCTGGGGCTTGGCGGCCAGTAAAACTTTTTTTAATTTGGCGGCGTCGCGTATGTCGCCGATATGGGATTTTATCCTTTTATCAAGGCGGCCCAGTTCGAAAAGGCTGGGCTTTGTCGGGGGCTTAAGGGCGTAGCCTGTAACTTTAGCGCCGAGCGCGTCCAGCCAGATGGAAAGCCAGGCGCC
Source organism: Elusimicrobiales bacterium (assembly GCA_036171915.1). GTDB lineage: Bacteria > Elusimicrobiota > Elusimicrobia > Elusimicrobiales > UBA9959 > UBA9959. The sequence goes on from JAVHRY010000008.1 coordinate 45,943, forward strand.
TTTAAAGCCGGTGTGCCCGGTGAGGAAGACTCTTTTACCCTTCCAGGAATTTATTCCCATATTTTCCAGGGAGCTTTGCCGGTCTGCCACAGGTTTTCAAGTTCGGTCTTGTCGCGCAGGGTGTCCATGCATTTCCAGAAGCCGGTGTGCTTATAAGCGGCAAGTTTGTCCCGGGCGGCTAATGCCTCCAGCGGGCCACGCTCCCAGATAGTGGAGTCGCCGTCTTTAATGTAATTAAAAATTCCAGGCTGAAGGACGAAGAACCCGCCGTTTATCCAGGCGCCGTCGCCCCGCGGCTTCTCCTTAAAAGACCGGATAGCGCCGCTGGCCTTCATTTCTATGGCGCCGAAGCGCCCCAGGTTCTGTACAGCCGTCATGGTAGCCAACCCCCCGCTCTTTCTATGAAAAGCGGCAAGCTTCTTAATGTCCACGTCGGCCACGCCGTCGCCGTAGGTAAGCATGAAAGGATTTTTACCGATATATTCCTGCACGCGCTTTATGCGGCCCCCGGTCATAGTATTAAGCCCGGTATCCACCAGGGTCACCTTCCAAGGTTCCGCTTTTTTATGGTGCACTTCCATCTTGTTGTTCTTCATGTCTATGGTAACGTCGGCCTGGTGCAGAAAGTAGTTAAAAAAATATTCCTTTATCAGGTAGCCCTTGTAGCCCAGGCAGATCACAAAATCTTTAAAGCCGTAATGCGAGTAGCCCTTCATGATGTGCCAGAGCAGGGGCCTTTCCCCTATCTCGGCCATGGGTTTGGGTTTCAGGTAGGTTTCTTCGCTAAGCCGCGTTCCCCTACCACCGGCAAGTATTACCACTTTCATATTCGGGCTCCTTAGAAGCGCATAAAAATTGCCGCCGCGGGCAAAACCGCCGCCCCGGCCCGGCGCGCTAAATTTTATCAGCCGGCACGTTTACCGCGCGGCCGTTTTTCCAAATGGCAAGCGGGCGGCCGGTTTTTTTATGGTCAGCTACTACCTTGCGCACGGCCACCTTCATAGCCACTTCGGCCTTATCCTGCATTGACAGTCTTTTTTTCATAGTTGTTTTTTACCGGTGATCCCGGAGTAAATTCCGTCATTTTCAATAATAACGCTGCCATTGGCGCCTTTAGCCGCCAGCACGGGGGTAACCCCCGAATTGTCAAAAAGCATCCAGCTGTGCGTAAAAGGCTGGTAGACGTTAAAGAAATTATCGATAGACCTGCCGAAGCGGCGCGTAACGTCCACGGCGGGGACATTGTGGCCGCCGTCGGCCACCCGGTTCTTTACGCGGAGCAGGGAAAGCTCGGAGCAGGGGACCCAGAGAAAAAAGATATGGACGCCATACCCCTCCTCCTCCAGCCTGCGGAACAGCCTTAAATGCGTCTTCCCCGACAAAGTAGTTTCAAAGCCGAAATCGGCCCCGCTTTTTGAAAATTCGTGGATGCGGCTAAGCACCAGCCTGCCGGCCTTTATGGCGGCGGAGCGCGGGGCGAAAGGGGACAGGCCCTGGGCTATCAGGTCGGCGTTCACGAAGTTGGGGCATTTAGCGTAGTTAGGCAGGAACTCCCGGGCGAAGGTGGTTTTACCCGAGCCGTTAGGCCCCGCCACCACGTAAACGTTCTTGTTCGCCATTATTTATTCTTCCGGCCGTAGATGTCGGTAAAGCGCACGATGTCGTCTTCGCCCACGTATTCTCCGTTCTGCACTTCTATCATTTCAAGCGCCACCTTGCCGGGGTTTTCAAGGCGGTGGCCCATGGATTTGGGCACATAGGTACTTTCGTTCTCGTGTACCAGGGAGGTGGTTTTGCCGATAGTCACCCTGGCCGCGCCTTTTATTATTATCCAGTGCTCGCTGCGGTGGTAATGCAGTTGGTGGCTTAGTTTCTGGCCGGGCTTTACCACGATGCGCTTTATTTTATAGCGGGAGCCCTCCTCCAGCACGGTGTAGCTGCCCCAGGGGCGGTAGGTGGTCAGGTGCTCCACCACCTCTTTGCGCTTGCGCTCCTTCAGCAGGTCCACAATTTCTTTAACGCGCTGCGCCTGGCCGCGCCGAACTACCAGCAGGGCGTCGGCGGTGTCTATAATTATCAGGTCTTTAAGCCCGATAGCGGAGATAAGGCGTTTTTCGCCCAGCATTATGGTGTTTTTTGTGTCCAGGGCAAGGATATCGCCCACTTTAACGTTGCCTTCGGAGTCCGGCTTTATAACTTCGGGCAGGGAATCCCAGGAGCCCACGTCGCTCCAAAGTATATCTATGGGCAGCACCGCGGCATTTTTGGATTTTTCCATTACCGCGTAGTCGATGGAAATGGACGGCATGTTCTTAAAATCCGCCGTCATCCTGGCCAGCGTCTGCGGCATTTTGCGGCTTATCCCGGGGGCGTGGGCTTTAAATTCGGCCAGCATCGCGGCTATAGTGAAAGAGAACATGCCGGAGTTCCAGTAATACCTGCCGTCGGCCACATATTTTTGCGCCGTCTTCAGGTCCGGTTTCTCGGCGAATTTAGCCACCGCGTAAACGCCGCCGGTTCCCATTGTGCTTTTCAACGCGCCGCCGCGCTTTATATACCCGTAACCGGTTTCCGGGCGGGCGGGCTTTATGCCGAAGGTAACTATATTGCCGGCTTTGGCGGCGGCCTCGGCCTGGCGGGCGTATTTCGCGAACTTTTCCACCGGCTGCAGGATATGGTCCGAGGGGCAGATAAGAATAACCTCGTCTTTGCGGCACTTTAATTTTTCCCGGCAGTATTTGATAACCAGCGCTATGGCGGGGGCGGTATTGCGGCCTACCGGCTCAAGGATTATATTGTCTTCTATCCTGCAGGAAACGGAGCGCAGGTCTTCCTGCACATGGAAGCGGTAATCCTCGTTGGTTATGACAAAAATATCCTTAAGCGGCAGCACCGCGGCCAGGCGTTCCACCGTTTGGGCTAGCAGGGACTTGCCGCCGTTTAGCTTTATGAACTGTTTGGGCAGGCCGTAGCGGGAAACGGGCCACAGCCGCGTCCCGGAACCGCCCGCTAAAATTACAGCTTTCATTTTTTCACCTCAAGGCGTTTCAGGTCCGCTTCCACCATCAGTGCTACCAGGTCCTTGAATTTTGTTTTGGGCTCCCAGCCAAGTTTGGCTTTGGCTTTGGCGGCGTCGCCTACCAGCAGGTCCACTTCTACCGGACGGTAGAATTCTTTAGAGACTTCCACCAGGGTTCTTCCGGTGGCCTTGTCTACGCCCGTTTCCGCCAGGCCCTTGCCCTGCCAGGCCAGGTTAAAACCAGCTGCGGAAAAAGCCGTCCCTATAAATTCGCGCACGGTATGGGTTTCTCCCGTGGCCAGTATATAGTCGTCGGCCACGGGCTGCTGCAGCATCAGCCATATACCTTCCACGTATTCCGCGGCATAGCCCCAGTCCCGGCGCGCTTCCAGGTCGCCTACCTGCACTTTCTCCTGCAGGCCTTTTTTAATGCGCGCGGCGGCCAGCGCAATTTTCCGGGTTATAAATTCCTCTCCCCTTAAGGGACTTTCGTGGTTGAACATTATGCCGCAGCTGGCGTGCAGGCCGTAGGCCTCGCGGTAGTTTACGGTTATCCAATGGGCGTAAAGTTTTGAAACCCCGTAAGGGCTTTTGGGATGGAAAGGGTTGGTTTCGTTCTGCTGCGCGGAGCCGGTGCTGCCGAAAAGCTCGGTGGTAGAAGCCTGGTAGAACCTGGCGGCGGGGCGCACCTTGCGTACGGCCTCCAGCAGGCGGGTAACGCCCACGGCGTTTATTTCGGCGGTAAGTATGGGCTGGTCAAAGGACAGCTGCACAAAACTTTGCGCGGCGAAATTATAGATCTCGTCCGGCTGTACTTTTTCCAGCACGTCCATTATATTGGTAAGTTCCAGGATGTCCAGGTAGATATCTTTTACGCGGGTTTCCAAGCCCAGTTCCCGCAGGCGCCAAAGGCCGGAGTCCCCGCTGCGGTCGGCGCCGTACACTTCGTAGCCCTTGGCCAGCAGCAGCCGGCTTAAGTAGGCCCCGTCCTGCCCGCGGTTGCCGGTGATCAAAGCTTTTTTCATTTAGCAGTTCTTAAGGCCGGCATAGCCGCTTTTTTTTATCAGCTGCTCGCTGAGGGCCAGCCTAAGGTCGCCGGCGGCCATCTCGGAAACAAGCTGCGCAAAAGAGATCTCCGGCTTCCAGCCCAGCACCCGGCGGCTCTTTGCGGGGTTGCCCAGCAGGGTTTCCACCTCGGCCGGGCGGTAGAATTCGGGCGCTACGCGCACTATTACGTCGCCTTTTTTTAGTTTAACGCGGTCGGCAAGGCCGGACAGAGGCTTTATGGCTTTAACATAGCCTGTTTCCTTAAGGCCTTTCCCCCGCCAGGCTACGGTTACGCCCAGTTCGGCGGCCGCAAGCTCCACGAATTTGCGCACGGCATACTGGCGGCCGGTGGCTATTACAAAATCCTCGGCCTTTTTCTGCTGGAGGATAAGCCACATGGCGCGCACATAATCTTTGGCGTGGCCCCAGTCGCGCAGCGAGTTGAGATTGCCCAGATAAAGGCAGTTCTGCGCGCCCAGCAGTATGCGGCCCAGGGCGCGGGTTATTTTGCGCGTGACGAACTCAGCGCCGCGGCGGGGACTTTCGTGGTTAAAAAGGATGCCGTTGGAGGCGAAGATATTGTAAGACTCGCGGTAGTTTACGGTTATCCAGTAGGCGTACATCTTTGCCGCGCCGTAGGGGCTTCGCGGGTAGAAAGGGGTGGTTTCGCTCTGCGGTATCTCGACCACCTTGCCAAACAGCTCCGAGGTGGAAGCCTGGTAAATACGGGCTTTTTTCTCCAGACCTAGCAGGCGCACGGCTTCCAGCAGACGCATGGTGCCGAGGCCGTCGCAGTCGGCGGTGTATTCCGGCTCTTCAAAGCTTACGGCCACGTGACTCTGGGCGGCCAGGTTGTAGATCTCCAGCGGTTTTATTTCGGCTACCAGGCGGGTAAGGTTGGTGGAGTCCGTCATATCGCCGTAATGCAGTTTAAGGCGGGGCTCCTTTAAAAGGTGGCTGATGCGCGCGGTATTAACGGAAGCGGAGCGGCGGCGCAGGCCGTGCACTTCGTAGCCCTTGGCAAGGAGCAATTCGGAAAGATACGAACCGTCCTGCCCGGTTATTCCGGTTATTAAAGCTTTTTTCATAATACCCCTGGCCGACATCGGGATAAACGAACCCTTATAATATAGATATTATAGCAAAGGAAAAAGAGGTTGGGGAATGAAGCTCAGCCTCGGGAGATTGAGGCTGAGCCTCTTAGACCATAGAGAAGGATAAAACGGCAGGGATAGGGCTGCCGGGGACCTGTTACTTCTTTATAATTTCATGCGCATGCCGTCTTTGGCGGCGGTGGTTTTGGGGAAGGTTTTGCGGGCCAGGGCCGCGCCGGCGGCGCGGGCGGCCATGCCGGGGTAGCGGTCGGCGGAGAAGTGCGTCATAACCAGGCGTTTGGCGCCGGACTCCGCGGCCAGGCGGGCGGAGGTTTCCGGGTTGAAATGCGGCCAGCCGGGGTTGGTCTCGCCGGGGCGGTGGGAGCATTCGGTTATAAGCAGGTCCGCGTTTTTAGCCAGGGTTATGGCGTTGCGGCAGAAGCCGGTGTCGGTGCAGTAGGTTATAATCTTTCCGTCCAGCTCCAGGCGGAAGCCCAGCACGGGGTCCGCGTGCTCCAGCGGCAGGGTGGCAACCTTGAACGGCAGCCTGGCTGTTTCCGCCGGCAGCTCCAGCACCTTTACCGGGTAAGGCAGTTTGTTCAGCGGCACGGTGAAGGGCTTGTTTACGAAAGTCTTAAGGGTGCGGCGCGCGCCGGCGCCGGCGGCTATGGTTACGTGTTTGAAGCGCTTGAACTTCACCAGGATATGCAGGCCGGCTATGTGGTCTATGTGGAAATGGCTGAGCAAAATGAACACGGGCTTTGCCCCGTCGCAATACTGGTCCAGCTTGTGAATGCCGTTGCCGGCGTCGAGCACAATGTCGTACTTGCTGGTTTTTATCAGCGTGCAGATAGCGCTGCCGGTGGCGTGCGTGTCGAACCAGCCGTTGGTGCCGAGGAAAATCACCTCTGGTAGTTTTTGCTTATCCATTTGCGGTAGGCTCCGGTCTTTACGTTCTTTACCCATTCGGGGTTGGCCAGGTACCAGTCCACGGTAAGGCCCAGGCCCTGGGCGAAGCGCACGGTGGGCTGCCAGCCGAGTTCCTTCTTTATCTTCGAGAAATCAATGGCGTAGCGGCGGTCGTGGCCGGCGCGGTCCTTAACGTAGGTGATCAGGTCCGTGTATTTTTTCCCGGCGAGGGCCTTGTTGAAGCGCGCGGGGATGGCGCGGTCGAGCGCCTTGCAGATGCCCGTTACCACGGCGATGTTCTGCATCTCGCAGTTGCCGCCCACGTTGTAGGTTTCCCCCTCCCGGCCCTTGTTCATTATGCGCCAGATGGCGGCGCAGTGGTCCTCAACGTACAGCCAGTCGCGCACCTGCAGCCCGTCGCCATACACGGGCAGGGGCTTGCCTTCGAGCGCGTTCAGGATGGCGAGAGGGATAAGTTTTTCCGGGAAGTGGTAAGGGCCGTAATTATTGGAGCAGTTGGAGATGGTAACGGGTAGGCCGTAAGTGTGGTGGTAGGCGCGCACCAGGTGGTCCGAAGAGGCCTTGGACGCCGAGTAGGGGCTGCGGGGATCGTAGGGGGTGGTCTCTTTGAACTTGCCGGTCCTGCCCAGGGCGCCGTAAACCTCGTCGGTGCTTACGTGGTGGAAGCGCACGTCCTTGCGGCCGGCCCAGGCCGTGCGCGCGGCCTCCAGCAGGCTGAACGTACCGTTGATGTTGGTCTCTATAAAATCCCTGGGGCCGAAGATGGAGCGGTCCACGTGGGACTCGGCGGCGAAATGCGCCACGGCGTTGATGTTGTGCTTCTTCATAAGCGCCAGCACGGCGGGGTAATGGCAGACGTCGCCTTTCACGAAAACGTAGCGGCCTTTATATTTCTTCTGGATGTCGGCCAGGTTCTCAGGGTTGCCGGCGTAGGTGAGCTTGTCCAGGTTCACTATTTTCCCTTTAAAGCCGGTATGTTCGAAAACAAAATGTATAAAATTGGAGCCGATAAACCCGGCCCCGCCGGTAACAAGGATGGTCTCTTTTTTCATTTATTTTCCCCGATAAATTTCCGCACCGACTCTTCCCACGACGGTATTTTAATTCCCAGCTCGTTAGAAATTGCCTGGTTGCTCATGGCGGAAAAACCCGGCCGGCGGGCGGCAAGCTTGAAATCCGCCATGCGCGCCGGCTCTATCTCTTTTTGTATGCCGAATTCGCCAAGCGCGAACCTGGCCCAGTCCAAGCGCGAACAAAAGCCGCCGCTGGTCAGGTGCCAGGTGCCGGTGAGGCCGCGGTTTAAAGCTTCCATGGCGGCCGTTACCACGTCGTCGGTACAGGTAGGGACTGAGATCTCGTCGGCGCTTACGCGCAGCGCCCCGGGTTTGGCCGCCCAGCCTTTGAGCTTATTCATGAAGTTCTGCCCGCCCCTGCCGTAAAGCCAGCTCAAGCGCAGCACCAGGCTGTCCGGCACTTCCCGGGCGTAGGTTTCGCCTTTTAGCTTGGACTGGCCGTAAATATTCAGCGGGTTGGGTTTGTCGGCCTCGGTATAAGGGGCCCCCTTGGCGCCGTCAAAAACATAATCCGTGCTGAAGTGCACAAAAAAAGATTCAAGGCGGCGCAGCGCCAGCGCCAGGTTGCGCGGGCCGTAGGCGTTTACCGCGTAGGCTTTGGCGCTGTCCGTTTCGGCCTTGTCCACCAGGTTATAGGCCGCGCAGTTTATTATCAACCCCGGGTGGTAGGGCATCACCGCGTCCATCACGGCGTCCGCGTCGGTTATATCCAGCGTGTCCAGGTCCGCGGCGGCGTAATCCCAGCCGTTCTTTTCAAAATATGCCGCGAAAGCGGCGCCGAGCTGGCCTTTTGAGCCTACAATAAGCGCGCGCATTAAAGTTTTGCGTCCTTAAGGCGCGGGTGCAGGCTGTCTTTGGCGGAAAGCACCGGGTCGTCTATTCCCCACTCCACTCCGATGTCGGGGTCGTTCCAGATAATTCCGGCGTCGGCGCCGGGGTTATATTCACAGGTGCACTTGTACATTATTTCGGCCGTCCCGCTGAGCACAATAAAGCCGTGCGCGAAGCCCGCAGGGAGATAGAGCATCTGGGCGTTGATGTTGCTCAGTTCAACCGCCGCCCAGCGGCCGAACGTGGCCGAGCCCCTGCGTATGTCCACGGCCACGTCCAGGATGGCGCCCGCCGTGCAGCGCACCAGTTTTCCCTGGGCGTACGGCGCGCGCTGGTAATGCAGGCCGCGCAGCACGCCTTTACCGGACCTGGAATGGTTGTCCTGCACAAAGTTCTCTTTAATGCCGGCGGCGGCAAATTCGCTTTTTTTATAACTCTCAACGAAGAAGCCGCGCGCGTCGGGGAAGACGCGCGGGCTCACCAGCACCAGGCCGGCCGGTTCCATATTTTTAAATTCAAATGACATAAATTCTTTTCCTATTCTCCGTCGGCGATCTTTTTAAGGTACTGCCCGTAGTTGTTCTTGCTCAGGCCTTCGGCGAAAGCCAGCAGCCGGGCCTTCTTTATCCAGCCCAGGTTGTAGGCGATCTCTTCTATGCAGGCTATCTTAAGGCCCTGGCGGCGCTCCACGGTGGCTATAAATTCCCCCGCCTCGAGCAGGCTCTCAAAAGTGCCGGTATCCAGCCAGGCATAGCCGCGGCCCAGCAGCTCTACTTTCAGCGCGCCGCGCTTCAGGTAGACCCTGTTCACGTCCGTAATTTCAAGCTCGCCGCGGGCGCTGGGTTTTATGGCCCGGGCGGTCTTCACCACGTCGTTGGGGTAAAAATACAGGCCCGTAACCGCGTATTTGGATTTAGGCCTGGCGGGCTTTTCCTCAATGGACAGCGCTTTGCCCCGGGCGTCAAAATCCACCACGCCGTAGCGCTCGGGATCGTTAACGTAATAGCCGAACACAGTGGCGGCCTTTGCTTTCGCCGCCGCGGCCACCGCCTTGTGAAAAGCCTCCGGCAGGCCGTGGCCGTAGAAGATATTATCCCCCAGCACCAAAGCTACGTCCTCACCGCCTATAAAATCGGCCCCTATAAGGAACGCCTGCGCTATCCCTTCGGGCCTGGGCTGCTCTTTATACGAAATTTCAAGTCCCCAGGCCTGGCCATTGCCGAATATCTCCCGGAAATGGGGAAGGTCCTTAGGGGTTGAGATTATCAGTATCTCCCGTATGCCAGCCAGCATTAAAGCCGAAAGCGGGTAATACACCATGGGCTTGTCGTAAACAGGCAGCAGTTGTTTGCAGACCACGCTGGTCAGCGGATAAAGCCGCGTTCCCGCCCCCCCCGCAAGTATAATTCCTTTCATATTTCTCCTCTATTGAGGTTGAGCCTCAATAGACCAGTTTTATCCTTTGACTTTTTCTTTTAAGAACGGCAGGGCGCTGTCCTTGGGGGACAGGATGGGGTGCTTAACCGGCCATTTTATACCGAGCGCGGGGTCGTTCCAGCGCAGGCCGGCCTCATAAGCGGGCGCGTACTCTTTTGAACATTTATAGATAACCTCGGAGCCGTCGGTAAGGGCCACGAAGCCGTGCGCGAAACCGGCCGGCACATAGAGCATAAGGCCGTTGGCGTCGGAAAGTTCAAGGCCGAAACTTTTACGGAAAGAGCCCGAACCGGGCCGCATATCGACCGCGGCCTCAAAGATACTGCCGCGCCCGCAGCGCACCAGCCTGGCCTGGGCGTAGGGCGCCCGCTGGTAGCGCAGGCCGCGCAGCACGCCCCGGCGGGAAATGGAACGGTTTTCCTGCACAAAGACGTCTTTTATGCCCGCCTTGCGGAACTCGGAGGCTTTATAATTCTCAGAGTAGCTGCCGCGCTCGTCGGCACCCACTTCCGGCTCAATTATCGTCAGCCCCGGTATTTTAGTTCTAGTGAAGGTGAATTTCATAAAGTCCCGGCTATTTGTTCAAAAGCACGATATCGGTGCGCTGCTGGGCGTAAGTATCTTCAAAGCCCTCATAAGAAAGCAGGTTCTCTCCGGACATAAGCCCCGCCTTCAGGAAGTTTTTTACCAGCTCCGCCTGCAGGTCGGCCAGTTCCTTGGTCTGCGCGTAGACGTTCACTTTAAGCGGCATGTTGTAATAACGGCGTTTGATCAGGTCCGCGGTGGCGGAGAGCAGCGGTTCGCCTTTTTCCGTGTCTATGGCGCGGGCGGATTTATTGGGGCCGAAGAGGGAGGCGGAATCCAGGCTTATGGCCAGGCTCGCGCCCTTCTGGTAGACGATGGCGGTGAACTTCACCATCTCGCCGATAGTCGTTTTAGGCGAGCCGTATTCGTCCACGAACACGTAAACCGGGGCGTAGCTGTGCCCGGCGCGCACCCATTCGCGCTGGTCGTTCTCGCCGCTCCAGTTGATACTTGCCGGCGGCAGGCCGCTGCCGCTGTATTTATGGAAGACCTTGCCTTCCTCGTCGGTGATGGAGAGGGTCCACTGCAGGTCCTTGGAATTCTTCTCGTTATAAACGCGGTTGATGGTCTCCTGGAATTTGCGCCTGGGGTAGAAGGTTATTACCGTGCGGTCGCTGAACGAAGTGCGCCAGGGCTTTATAATGCGGGAGGTCAGGAGTTTTTCCGGGTGGTTGCGGGAAAAACTGACAAAGTCTCCCGACTCGAACAGGAACATGTCCTTGTCCGCCTCCAGGGATTTGGCGATGCTTTCAAACTGGTCGGCCTTTACTTTAAGCGGGGGTTTTTTCGTGCGGAGTTCCTCGGATGACGCTGATTTTATAACCACTTCTTCGGGGACTTCGGAGTAAGTGGGCGTGGAAATTTCCTGGGCGCCGGCCGGGGCCGCGAGCAGGAAAAACGCAGTTAATATTTTAATCATAGAGTTGTCCTATTCCGACACGAACCTGAAAGTGATTATACCCCACTGTTTTGAGACGGACCCTGAAAGGGGTTCAAAAGACCAGCGTTTGATGGAGTCCACGGCCAGGCGGTCAAGCGCGCCGTAGCCCGAAGTTTTTTCTACGACGGCGTTGTCCAGCACGCGCCCCGAATTGTCCACGAAGAATTTTACGGAGACGGCGGCTTCAAGTATGCCGCGGGTCTTAGCCCAGTCCGGGAACGGCGGGGCGTAGTAGCGCAGCACCTTGCGTTTGGAAAGCGGGCCGGTTATCTCCAGGCGCGGCATTTCCTGGGAGTCGGCCTGGCGCAGGGACTCGTTATGGCGCAGGGAAAGGGTTTCGGCGGAGATAGTGGGCGGCTGGCGGGCGGCTATCTGCACTCCGGAGTCGCGGGCCTCGGCAAGGCGCTGCGGCGCAGCGGCCGCTACGGCCGAAGCCCGGGCGGTAACCACGCCGCCCTGCCTTTCGGAAAGGGCCTGCGGGGCCGAGGCGGCGCGGCGGGCGTTGTCCACTGCCAGGTTAAGTTCCTGCATATTCTGCGGGCGCACGGCGGGTCCGCCGGCGTCCTCGAATTTAAGCCCCTGCGGCAGGGCGGCTTTCTTATAGCCGACCTCTTCCAGTTCTATGCGCGGCGCCATGGCCTGGGCGGAGCGCCCGGCCTTGATGTCGAGGCCCGCGTCCTTTATGCCGCCGTCCACGCGGCGGCCTGCGTCCATTTCCAGTTTCTGCGCGGCGCTCACGCGGCCGCTGCGCTCGGCCAGGCTCTTGGGCAGGTCCAGCGCGGGGCGCCGGCGGTCGGGGGGCTTAATGTCTATCTGCGGAATCTTGGGCATTTCCGGAGCCGTGATCTTTGGGATAGCCGGCAGGGCCAGCTTCAGGAAATCCATGGTTTTATTCTTCGGCGGGACTTTGACCTGCGCCTCTTTTTCCTGCATTATAAGGTCGACGTTGGAGAGCACGATGTTGCTGGTCTCGGGGGCCAGCAGCACGAAATAAATATATAAAAACGCCAGCAGGGCGTGAAAAGACGCCGAGGCTACTACGGAATAGGTTACTGTTTTAGAATTTCCCTGGTACATGCTGCTTTTTATTCTTCTGCTCCGTGGCTATAGTTATCCCCGTGGCGCCGGCTTCCTTGGCGCGCTGCATGGCGTCGGTAAGCACACCGTAGGGCGCCTCTTCGTCGGCCTTTATCACCACCAGCCGGGCGGCTCCCGACTTTAAAATTTTGTCTATCCCTTCAAGGAACGCTGGCTCGTCGTTGAAAAGCTGTTCGTTCACGGCGTACTTAGAACCGGCGGAGATGGTGAGTGTTATCTTGTCTTTTTCCTCCCCTTCCTGCGTTTTTGCCGCGGGCAGGTTCACCTTAAGCGCCGGGTCGCTCAAGAGCGGGGCCGTAACCATGAAAATTATAACCAGCACCAGGCACACGTCCACCAGCGGCGCCACGTTGATGCCGGTCATCAGGTCTTCGTTGTTCTCGGTCTTAAAAGCCATATCAGTTCTTCATCAGCGCCATCTTGAGCGCCCCGGCCTGCTTGGCCTCGTCGAGCAGGGTTACCACCTGCCCCACACGGTTCTCGGTATCCGCCTTAACTATCACGAACTTATCTTCGCTCTTAAGCAACGCCTTGGCCACTTCGGCGGGATAATTCCCGGGCGTTATCTCGCTCCCGTTCAGGGTCAGCTTGCCATCTTTGTCCAGGCGCACCTGCACGCTTTCTGAAAGCGACACCTTGCCCACCTGGGCGCTGGCCTTGGACTGCAGCACCTTTATGCCGGCGGTAAGGGCGAAGGGGGCCACAGCCATGAAGATGATAACGAGCACGAGCGATACGTCCACCAGCGGCGTGAGGTTTATGTCCGTTATCGGTTCTTCGTTATTGGAAGATGCGCCCATAGCTGTTGTTCAAAAGAGGCGGTTACTTTGTCTCCAGCATTATGAGCAGGCGGGCGGAGAATATCTCCAGTTCGCTGGAGATTACCTTGGTCTTGCGCATAAAATAATTATAGATGATCACGGCGGGGATGGCCACGGCCAGGCCACCGGCGGTCGCCACCAGAGCTTCGGCTATACCCTTGGCCACCACGGTAGGGCCGCCGGTTCCGGAGAGCGCCAGGTCGCGGAAAGCCTTAATGATGCCCACCACGGTGCCGAACAGGCCGATGAACGGTGCGATGTTGCCCATAGTGCCCAGCACGCCCAGGTTGCGCTCCAGGCTCAGGCGCTCTTCCTGGCGCTTGGTGGCCAACAGCTCTTCCAGGTCCCGGCGGCTCATATGGCGGTTCTGCAGTGCGTAGTGGAAAAGGCGGGAAACCGGGGAGTCGCCTTTGGCTGTGTACTTGAGGGCGTCTTCTATTTTCCCCTCTTTAAGCATGCCGCTTACGTGGGAGAGGAAGTCGTCTATTTTCTTCTGGCGGGCTTTCCGGAAGAAAAACCAGCGCTCGAAGGCGAAGGTGAAGGATAAAAGCGAGCAGAACAGGAGAATGACCAGAGTAAAACTATCCTTGAACACCGCGAGGTAATTTATGTTTTCCATTATATCTCCGTGATTTTATGTATCGGGAACCGAACTTTACCGGGGAGTTTCCCCGGTCCCTTCCATGCCGGGGAGGGCCTGCACTTTAGCCTTGTTAACGCCGGGAGTGGCCTCGGCCTTTACCGCCTTCTTTGTCCGGCCGGCCTTCGTTTTGGCGGGCGCGGCTTGCTTTACCGGGGCGGGTTCCTGCCCGGGGTCGGCGGCCTCTTCAGGCGCGGCGTCCTGCGCCTCCGGGGCCCGGGCCGCGGGGGCGGCTTTCTCGGAACGGTGCTTGGCGGGGGCGGCTTTCCCCATATTATTAAGCAGGGATCTTGCCCTTTCGGCCGCGGCGAGGGCCACTTCCGGCTTGCCGGAGTTGCGGGCTATATCTTCGTACGCCTTGGCGGCTTCCTGGTAATTTTTCTCCGCCTCATAGATCTCTCCCAGCTTAACCAGGCCTTGCAGGCGCCAGGCGCTGCCGGCCGGCTTCTTCTGGCTCAGGCGTTCCCAGTAGTCGCGGGCCTCGTCGGGCTGGCGGTTGTCGTAATTCATTTCGCCCATATAATACATGGCTTCCAGACCGTCTTCCTTGCCCGCGGCCTCGCCATAGATCTGCGTAAGGGTTTTGAGCGCTCCGGCAAGATCCCCGCGGGTCTTCTGTATGTTAAAGATCTCCCACAGCGCGCCCAGCGCGTCGTCGGTCTTGCCGGTAAGGTCGTAATACTTGCGGTAGGTTTCCTCGGCCTTGTCGGTGTCGCCGATGTTCTTGTAACAGAGCGCCAGGTTGAAGAGGGCGGGCTTTATATACTCGCTCGCCGGGTAAAGCTCGGAGAGCTTTGCATAGGCGCGTGCGGCCTCTTCGTGCTTTTTCTGGTTATAATAAGCGTTGCCCAGGCGGAACAGCGCCACCGGATGTTCCTTGGCGTCTACGTAGTTACGCGCGAAACGTTCGAACACCGCTGCTGAATTTTCCATGTCGCCGGTCTGGAAATAAGCCTCGCCCAGGTAGAACTGCGCGTCCTTTATGGCGGGGTGGTCTATGTAGTCCACGCTGAACTTCTTGAGGTTCTCCACCGCGCCGGCGAAATCCTTCTTTTCGAACAGGCGGCGGCCCAGGCGGAACAGGGCCTCGCCGGAGATCTTATCCACCGGCTGGCGCGCGATAAGGGCGCCGAACCAGGCTTTAAAATCCATGGGCAAGTTGCGGTCGAACACGGCCTCGGCCAGGTCGAAAGCGTCGGACGCCTCGGGTGCTTCGGGGTAATTCGAGACGGTGGTCCGGGCCTGGTCAAGCGCGCCGGAATCCTGCTTCAGGTTGTAACTTATCTGTGCGCGGCGCAGCCAGGCCAGCGGCAGCTTGTCGCTCTTGGGGTAGTGGCTTATTATGCCATCGTAGGCGCCGGCTGACTCGGAGTATTTCTGCGCGCGGAACCACGTGTCGGCTATCTGGAAGTCGGCGAGCTCGGTTTCGGGAGCCGCCGGGTAACCGCGCGACAGGCGGCTCCAGGTTTCCACGGCCTGGCTGTAGTAGCGCAGGCGGTAAAGGGCCAGGCCCGCGCGGTAAAGCGCCGTGGGAGCGTAGGAATTCTTGGGCTGTTCGGCCGCGAACGCTTCGTACATCTGGTAGGCCTTCTCAAACTCCTTGCGGTTAAAATTTCCGTCGGCCAGAGCCATGGCGTCGGCGCCCGCGGGCTGCTCGGAGTCGGCAAACTGAAGTTTCAGGGTCTTGAGTTTCTCACGGGCCCGGGTGGCGCCTTCGGTATCCCCGGCCAGCGCCAGGCACCATACCAGGCCGTCCTGCGCGTACATGGCCGACACGTCGTTGGGGTAGATGCGGGCGATGGTGGTGTAGATATTTAGCGCGTCGTCGGTTAGGTTTATGGACATGTAGGCTTCGGCCACGTAGAGCAGGCTGAGCGCCCGCCACTTAGAACCCTCCGGCGGCAGGTGCTTAAAAATGAACTGGTAGGAGGTGAGTATGCTGTTGAAATTGCCGCGGTCGTATTCCGCGCGCAGGATCATGAACAGCGCCTGCTCGGCCACTTCGCTCGACGGGGCCAGGTCAACCGCGTTCTGGAAAGAGCGCAGTGCTTCGTCCGTTTTCTTAAGTTCCAGCAGCGCGGAGCCCTTAAGGTAATAGGCGTTCTTGGCCAGCGCGTGCGTAGGGTAAAGTATCAGGAATTTGTCCAGCGCGTGCGCGCACTGCAGGTAGTCCCCCAGCAGGTACTGGCACCAGGCCAGTTTATAGTTGCTGGCCGGGGCCACGGAAGAGCCGCCGTAGCCGGTGGTAACCTTGGTGTAGGCGAAGAGCGCGTCGCGCGTCTGCTTATTCTCCAGGTAGGTTTCGGCTATGAAGAACTGGGCGTAAGGGGCGAAGAAGTCGCGCGGGTTTTTGTCGATCACGCTTTGAAAATTGGAGCGGGCGCTGGGGTAGTCCTTCTTATTGAACTGGGAGGCGCCTATACGGAACATGGCGGCGCTGCGCAGTTTTGAACCGGGATATTTCTTTATAAAATCCTGGTATTTGGAGATGGCGCCGTCGAAATCGTTGGCGTGGAAGAAAGAGTCGGCGGACAGGAACTCGGCTTCTTCCTTGAAGTCCGCGTCCGGGAAATCTTTAAGGAGCTTTTCGAACACGGAGGCCGCCATGTAGGGTTTCCCCTCGTAGAGGTAGGCCTTGCCCAGGAAGAAGCGGGCTTCGGGCGTAGAGAGCTGCAGGAAGAGCTTCTGCGCTGCCGGGTAGTTCTTGCGGTTCAGCTCTATAACACCTTTGGCGAACACCACCGCGGGCTCGCGCGAGTACGGCAGGAAAGTTTCCTCCAGGCGGAACAAGGCGGCCTGCGCCTCCTGGTAACGGGCAAGAGCGATATTCGCGTAAACAGCGCCCAGCAGGCTTTCCGGCACTATGTAGCTTTTGGCGTACTTGCCTTCCACCTTCAGAAATTCTTTAAGGGCGCGGTCATAGTCGCCCATGTTGTAGTAGGCCTCGCCGATGCGGTGCTGCGAGGAAGCTTCAAGCCCGCTCTTAGAGTAGTCGTTTATGACCGCGGAGTAGGCTTCTGCCGCAGCGTTAAGTTCCGTCAGGGCGGCTGGATTGGCCCCGGACAGCACGCGGTCGTCCGAAGACATCTTTGAAATTTTTTCCTGGCGCAGCAGGCCCAGGCCTTTTGCCATATACGCTTCACCCTGCATAAAACGGGCGTCCGGAGCGCGGGGACTTTTAGAGTATTCTTTTATATATTTTTGAAAGGCGTCAACCACCGCGGCGCGGTCGGTGGCGCTTTCGTAAAGAACGGCCAGGTTGCGGAACGCGGCCTCGTCTTCGCTCAACTGCGAGAGCTGCAGCTGCGCGCGGACGGGCAAAGCTAAACAAAAAATGAACGCGGAACATAACCCTAAATTTTTTTTCAAGCTGTCACCTCGAACCGCCGGCAGGCATCCCGAACTAGTACCCTCCGTCTATATGATTTTATCATTATATATATTGAGGCTCAACCTCACTATTGAGGTTGAGCCTCAATAGAACGTTTTTTCTGGTTTTCCAGGTATTTGGCCATGCTGGCAAGAAAACCACCTCCGTCGGTAAAAAAGTCATCAAGAATATGGCTGGTTATCACTGATGGAAAGTTAGACAGCCCGGCACAGTCCCGAAAGCTGCTCCATCTGTACGACTTCAGGAATGCCATTTCCAGTCCTACCGACTTAAAAGGTGCGCCAAGTTTGAGAGGATTGGCATGAATATAGAACGGAATTCCTTCGAAATGATTTTCCTCCTTGATCATTATCGCTTTAAACCGGCCTTGGAACAGCGCACCGGAGCGTTTAAATTTTGTGTTAAAATACATTGTATACGCTGTCCCAAGTTTATGCATGAAGGCTGTAATTCCACCCTCAACTCTTTGTGTAAGGAGCAGATGGTAGTGGTTTGGCATAAGGACAAAAGCAAGAATATCCACAAGTTTTTTATTCCCGCCAGCACAGGAACAAGACAACCCTCCCCGATCTGAATCCACATATGTTGATAAATTGCGGGCGAATAAATATCCAGCGTTAAGTACCGGTTCCATGCTATTCATATCGTGCAAGTCTTGAATAAAACGATATCTATCGCAATCGGTAGAAAAGACATCCCGTTTATCAGTTCCCCGGTTGTAGATATGGTAAACCTGCCCCTCCGCGAAGTTAATTTTCCTCATAATTCCCCCTATTGAGGTTGAGCCTCAATAAATAACATAGCAGACGAACCCGACAACGTACTG
>JAVHRY010000009.1:0-21894 GCA_036171915.1 Elusimicrobiales bacterium
CAAAAAGTGCTAAAATAAAGATAGTATCCGTGGCCGCGCTCCTTGCGGAGGCCATCAAACGCAATCACATGGGCGAGTCCATAAGCGAACTTTTCAAGTGATGGTGTAAAACAGCAGGAGGAACTCAGATGCAACAGATAATAATTTCAGCAGAAAACCGCGAGAAAGCCGGCGTACGCGCCGCGCTCACCGCTTTCCGGGCCGGCGGCCGCATTCCCGCCGTCATTTACGGCCTTGACAAAAAGCCTGTAAGCGTTACCGTGGACGAAAAAGCCATGATCGCCGTAATAAAGGGCGGGGCTAACGCCATAATAACGATGAAATACCCGGGCGGAGAGGATACGGTAGTAATAAAGGCGCGGCAGCTCCACCCGGTTACCGATAAATACACGCATTTCGACTTTCAGCGTATTTCTCTCTCCGAGAAGATAAAGGTCAAGGTGCACGTTAAGATAGTGGGCGAGGCCTATGGCGTAAAGGAACAGGCCGGAATTATTGAGCATACCATGCGCGAGCTTAACATCTCGTGCCTGCCCACCGATATTCCTAAAGAGATAGAGCTTGATATAACCGAGCTCCACATTAACCACGCCCTGCGCATTAAAGATATCAAACACGGCAAAGTTGACCTGCTTGACGCCCCGGAGCAGATAGTCGTCAGCATAACCGCGCCGAAGGAAGAGAAGGTCGCGGAACCCGTGGCCGGGGCGGTAGCAGCCGCCGGCGCCGAGCCCGAGGTTATAGCCAAGGGCAAGAAGGAAGAGGGTGAGGAAGGCGCCGCAGCCAAGGACGGCGCGGCCAAACCCGCGGCTGGAGCTAAGCCCGCCGCAGGCAAGGAAGCCGCCAAACCCGCGGATAAGAAAGCGGGCGCTCCCAAGAAGTAACCTGGGGCGCGGCGGCACGGAGCAGAAGTTGGACCTTAAAATGTTCGGCTTCTGCTCCTTGCTTTAGCCTGAATCCTGCAGTTCAATATGGTTTTCATTGATAAAATCAGGGGACAGAATTATGCTGCAGGATTCCCCGCGCGGCGGGCCGAGGGCCCAGCGCTATGCGCGCCTGGCCCGAGGAGGTGTATTCCTCCCGGAGGACGCCCGCTATGCGGGCGGAAAGTTGCAACTGCAACTTTCAGGTTAGGGGACAGGCGAATAAGAGTTGCGAATATATTCCGGTCCATAGGGATTCGCACAGCTCCTTGTCCGCATTTACGATGAAAGACCAGATAATGATGGCGGTGCTGCTCGGCAACCCGGGCAGGGAGTACGAGCGGACCCGGCATAACATCGGTTTTATGCTGGCCGACCTGGCCGCGTCGCGCCTGGCCCCCGGAGGGCTCTGGCGCGACTGGAAGGGGCTTGGCCTTTATCTTGACCTTGACGTGCGCGGCGCAAAGGTAATGCTTTTAAAGCCGCAGACCTATATGAACCTTTCCGGCAACGCCGCGGGGAGCCTGGCCGGGTTCTACAAGATCCCCGCTTCGGCGGTGCTGGCGGTTTACGACGATCTGGCCCTGCCTTTCGGCAAACTCCGTTTGCGCAAGGAGGGGTCCGCGGGTTCCCACAACGGCATGGCGTCCGTAGTTTCCGCGCTGGGCCCTGCGATGCCGCGCCTGCGCCTTGGGATAGGGCCCAGGCCGGCGCGCATTGAGGGGAAAGATTTTGTGCTTTCCAGATTTTCAAAAGAAGAGGGGGAACGGCTGCCGGAGTTTCTGGACCTGGCCTTTAAGGCGTTAAACTGCGCGCTCGAGACCGGCCTGGAGACTGCCATGAACCGCTATAACCATGATATTGATAAACCCGTACATTAAAATATTTTTCGGCCTGCTTTTCGTGCTGCTGGGGCTGGGCTATATTTATAAGCCGGAGGTTATAGAGCGCATAAACCGGCTCATACGCGAAACTTTCCTGAACGATTCTTATATAGCCCTGCACCGCAAGAACTGGGGCTTTCTGCTTCTGCTGATGGGCGCGGTTTTGATCTATATGGGCGTTTCCAGGTCCCGCGGCTGGTAAGCGCTTCCCTTCCCGTATAATCCCTGCTGCCTATTCCCCATTAGGCCCTTTGGCCCTTGGTTTTTTTTGCCGCCGATGTATACTATAGGTGCGGGGGAAAATAAAGGGGGAGGGATATGACCTGGGAAGAAATTACCAAAAAATACGATCGGGACAGTAAAGAACAGAAACCGGAGCAAAAGCTGGATAGATTCGGGAAGAACTGGGATACCCTGGTTAAATCAACTGATAAGCTGGTGTGGCTTTTTTCTCTTTCCGGCAACAAGCGTCAGATTAAAAACAGCTGACCAGGCAAGACCAATAGCCCGGGATGCGCAGCCTTAAAGCCGCATCCCGGGCTTTTTATTTTATCCTGGCGCGCAGTTCTATCTTTATACCCCGGGATATAGAGCGTACCCCGGAACTCTGCTCACCGCATAAATCCCCTTTTTTAGCGTCCAGGATCTGGCCGTGCGTATTGAGCAGGGCTTCAAAATAGAGGGTTTGGGTAAGCAGGTCCGGCATTATGAGGTCGGCGGCGGACATCTCGAAATTCAGGGGAAAAACCGGGTTGATAGTTTTTTTTACGGCCACGGGGACGCCGTCCCTGTTCCTGGCCACCACAAAAAGCATACTGTTGGGCGCAATTACGGACGCCTGTCCCGGGGCCAGGGAAACTGTGCCTGTGGCCCTGAAAAAATGCCTAACGGCGGCCGGGTAGCCGAAGCGCCAGGCAAAAAAGCCGGCCGCGGCCAGCATAGCCAGCCATAAAAATTTTTTAAACATAAATAAAGTCTACAAATTAAATTTATGGCAGCGGAAGGCGGCAAAAGGCTTCCTTAAGGGAACTTATGACATATTCTGTTAATAATCATTTAACATTCCTTTTATTGACTATGGCGGGGGCGTATATTAAACTTGATATATAGGTAAAAAGGCAGAGGCCGGACAGAAACCAGCCGCGGGATCAGGAACAAATATGGCAAAAGAATACAGCGAACTTGAACAACTGGTGAACGACGTTACAAGCCTGGATACCGCGCGCATGACGCTGCGCTGGGCGCTGGAAAGGCTGAATTCCATTGAGAAGGAAAAAGCCGATCTGAAAAAAAACCTCACCATAGCCGAAGAAACTTCCAAGAGGCTGCAGCTCAAGGAAGCCTCCCTTACCGACGCCTATTCTTCCCGCGCCAAGACCCTGGAGGAAAAAGAGGATTTTTACACCAAGCTCGAAGCCACCATGTCGCTCCTGGGAGAGGGCAAACTGGATATCCAGCAGCTGCTTAAAAAAGAAGCCAAGTTGGACAGCCTGCGCCACAGCCTTGAAAACGAATACCAGGATAAATTTGACGAGTTGGACCGCAACCAGAGGGCCGTTATAGAGCGCTGGAACTCCCGGCTGCTTGAAGTGGAGAGCCAGTATTCCGGCCGCCTGGCCGAGGCGCAGGAAAAATACGACGGCCTGCGCGCCGGGCTTGAAGCCGAATACCAGGGCCGCCTTGGTTCATTACAGGCCTCTTTTAAGTCCCGCGAAAAAGAACTTTCCGCGAGGATAGGCCAGCTGGAGGACAGTGTGCGCCTGTCGGAGGGCAAGGTTGAAACCCGGCGGGGAGAGCTGGAAGCCGAATATCTTTCCAAAAAGCGCGAGGCCGAAGAAAAATACCGCAAGCTTTCGTCCATGCTCGACTCAGGTTTTGAGGATAAGCTGCGCGCCATGGATTCCGACCATGCGCTTCAGGTACGTTCCCTTGAAGGTTCCTGGCAGATCGAGCGCGCCCGCCTGATGGAAGAACAGCGCGTGCGCGACGACCAATTCAACTCCGCGCAGGCGCGCATAAAGGAAGTGGAAAATAAGCTGGCTTTACAGCAGGAGACCCACCATAATGAACTGCTTAAGATAATCACTGAAAAAGAGACGGCTTTCAGGGCGCAGCTTGTCGGCCTGGAACAGGAAAAAACGGCCAAAGAGGCGGCTGTAAAAGAGCTGGTCTCGAAACTTGAGAAGAAAACCGCGGGCTGGGAAGCCGAACGCGCCAGGCTGGAGGCCGAGTTCGGCCGCAGGCTTGAGGGCATAGACGCGACCGCCCGCGCGCGCGCCGGGGAGCTTGAGCAGGAATACGCCTCTAAAAAAGAAGAGCTGAAAAGCGTCCTCGCCTTAAGCCGGGCCGAGTTCGAGGCGGAATTTAAGGCCCGCCTTGCCATGGAAAGGCAGGCCCTGGCCGAAGAGAAGTCGCGCTTGGCCGAGGAAAAGCGCCTGCGCGAGGAAGCCCTCGCGCGGAACACCGAAAAAGTAAAGGAGCTTGAAAACGCGCTGGCGGCTGGCCACGAGGAGCATCACAAGGAGCTGATGGAGCGCATCCGCTCCGGCGAAGCGTCGTTCCGTGAAAAACTGTCGGCTTTTGAAGCCGAGAAGCAGGCTTATAATAAAACAATAGGTGACCTTACAGCGGATATCCGCCGCAAAGAAGCGGACGTGCTTGATGAAAAGAAAAAGATAGCCGCGGAATACGAGGCTAAGGCCGCCATCCATGGCGAACTGCTGGCCCGCACCGAGGCGGCTTTTGAGGAAAAGCGCCGCGTCTACGAAGAAAAGATAGCGGCCCTGGCGCTCAGGCTTGAAGAAGCCGCAAAAAATTCGGCCTTTGAGACGGAGAATTTTAAGAGCGAGATAGCCCGCATCTCCGCCGGGACCAACGCCCTAGCCGACGAGCGCGCGGCGGGCATCCGCGCCGATTATGAAGCGCGCAAGGTGGAGCTGGAGCAGGAATTTGCGGCGCGCTACGGTGACAGGATGAAGGCGCTGGAAGCGGAGAAAGCGCGGATGAACGAGGCGCTGGCCGAGCGCGAGGGGCAGCTTGAAACCGCGTACGCGAAAGCGGCCGAACTTGACGGTTCAATCGCGGAGCTGCGCCGGTCCGCGAGCGAGGAGAAGGCCGCCCTTTCCCGCGAGTATTCCGAAGAGATGAAGGGCGCGCTGAAAGCGGCGGAAGAGAGCGCCAAAGCGCGCGAGGCCGAGTTGTTTACCGACATAAACGTGCTGCGCGAAGAACTGACGGAGAAAGACCGCCAGCTGTCGGCGGAGCGGGAGAAGCTGGTGGACGAGCTTTCAAAAGCTTCGGTAGACGCGCATAACCGGACAGAGGAGCGTGCGGCCGCGGTGCGTGCCGAGTACGAAGTGCGCCTGGCCGCCCAGGCAGAGCAGGCCGGGAACGCCATGAGCGGGCTTAAAGCCGCGCTGGCCGGTAAAGAGGCCCAGCTTGAAAAAGCCTCCGCCGACCGGGCTGAGGCTGAGCGGGCGATAAAAGCCGTATTTGACGCGGAGAAAGCGAAGTGGCAGGGGGAAAAAGAGACCCTGACCGCCGGGTTTGAGCGGAGCATAGCCGAGTTTGACGCTAGTCTCGCCGAGCGCGTAGCCGTGGTGCGCGCCGATTATGAAGCGCGCAAGGTGGAGCTGGAGCAGGAATTTGCGGCGCGCTACGGTGACAGGATGAAGGCGCTGGAAGCGGAGAAAGCGCGGATGAACGAGGCGCTGGCCGAGCGCGAGGGGCAGCTTGAAACCGCGTACGCGAAAGCGGCCGAACTTGACGGTTCAATCGCGGAGCTGCGCCGGTCCGCGAGCGAGGAGAAGGCCGCCCTTTCCCGCGAGTATTCCGAAGAGATGAAGGGCGCGCTGAAAGCGGCGGAAGAGAGCGCCAAAGCGCGCGAGGCCGAGTTGTTTACCGACATAAACGTGCTGCGCGAAGAACTGACGGAGAAAGACCGCCAGCTGTCGGCGGAGCGGGAGAAGCTGGTGGACGAGCTTTCAAAAGCTTCGGTAGACGCGCATAACCGGACAGAGGAGCGTGCGGCCGCGGTGCGTGCCGAGTACGAAGTGCGCCTGGCCGCCCAGGCAGAGCAGGCCGGGAACGCCATGAGCGGGCTTAAAGCCGCGCTGGCCGGTAAAGAGGCCCAGCTTGAAAAAGCCTCCGCCGACCGGGCTGAGGCTGAGCGGGATTTAAGGGCTGATTTCGAACGCCGCGTCCTGGAACTTGATGCGCAGGTGTCCGCGCGCGTTTCTGCCCTTGAGGCCGAACACGCGGCGCGCAGAGACAAGCTCGAGGCCGAGGCCGCCGGGCGCGCAGAAGCCCTTAACGCCGAAGCCGCCGTCCGGATGGAGTCCGAGCGCGGCAACTGGCAGGCCGAACGCAGGCGTTTTGAGCGGGCGCTGGAGGAAACTTCCGGTAATTTCCGCGCCGCGCAAAAAGAGATAGAAGGCCTTAGCCTGGGCCTGCGCCAGGCGGCGGCGGCCAATGCCGCGCGCGAGGCCGTCTTTAACCGCGAGCTTATGGAAGCTAAATCCACTTACGACCAGGAGCTGGCCTACCGCGTAAAAGACGCCGTGGCGGTGCAGACCGCCCACCTGATGGAGGCCCTCGGGACCGCCAAGACCCGGCAGGAAGAACTGGCCGCCGGCCTTGAGGAAAAAGAAAATTCAATACGCGCGCTGCGCGCCGAAGCGCTTGAAACGAGCCGGAATTATGAAGAACGCCTGGGCACGGCCGGTTCCGACGCGGTTCTGGCCAGGCGTAAGGAGCTGGAGCAGCTTTACGCTTCACGCCGGGAAGAACTTGAAAAAGATTCCGCGGCCCTGCGCGAAGAGCTGGATAACGCTTACCAGTCAAAAGAGAAAGAAATGCTCCGGCGCATTGGCTATAAGGAAGCCCAGCTGGAGGCTGAAAAAGGAGACCTGGCGGCCGGCATGGAAAAACTGCGCGCGCAGGCCGAAGCCGCCACCGCTAAAGCCGCCGAGGTGTTCGCTAAAATGATGCGGGCCGCCAAAGAGCACCAGGAGGAATTATTCCGGCTGAAAGAAGAGCACGCGGACGAATTCGAGAACAAGCTCTCCGCCGCCGTTGAGGCCGCGACCAGGGCCATGGCCGGCAAAACAACCCTGGCTGAAGGGGGGCTTGCCAAGGCGCGTGAAGACCATAAAAAAGAGATCGCGGCGCTTGAAAAATTCTTCGGGGAGACCCGTGAAAAGATGGCCGCCGAACTTGAGAGCAGCCGCAATTACGCGGAAGTGCTGGACTTCAAGATACAGGATATGGAAAAAGAGCTGGCAAAATCCCGCCAGAATTCGGCGGCGGAGTTCCTTGGCAGAATGACCGAACAGGATGAGCATGTAGCGTCGCTGGAGAAGAAGTATAAGGCCAGGCAGGAGAAGCTGGAAAGCGAAGCCGGGCAGCGGATCATGGAGATCGCCTCTTCGTACGAGTCGAAAATGAAGGATCTGGAGGCGACGCTTAAAGCCAAGGAGCAGCTGATACAGGACTCCGAAGAGTTCTGGGGTAAAAAACAGGCGGAGGTCGATAAAAGCCACGCCGAATTTAACCTGCGCATCAACAAGTTCCACGAGGAGCTCTTCTCCCAGAAACAGGCCATGAACGAAAAAGAAAAAGGCCTTAACGAGTTCCGGCTTAAACTTGAAAGGGAATACCAGGCCAAATGCGCCGAAACCGAGAATATGAAATCGGAACTCAGCCGCGCCATCATAGACTATAAGAACAGGAAGTAGTTTCCGCGGAGACTTAATATGGAAAAAGAACTAGCCATACAATGCGTGCCGGTAGAAATGATGCAGAGGTTAAAAGCCCTGGCCGCCCGGCTCTGGGACGGCAATAACCCGGCCTCGGTGCACCTTAACGCCATCCTTGAGGAATTTGACCCGGACATCAGGACGCTTGGCGCGATAGTTAAAGAATATGAAACCGACTATACCCAGCGCCTGGCTTCCATGGAGCGGGAGCGCGCGCAGAAGGAGGGGCGGCTGAAAGAGGAAGCGGCGGATTACGGCGCGCAGCTCTCTTCGCTTGAAAAAGAACATGCCCATGATATAAAAAAAATCGAGGAACTTAAGGCCGCCCTGCTTGCCCGCGACGAGGCGCTGGCGGAGTTAAAATCCAAGCTGGCGGAAGAGGAAAGCGCGCTTAACGGCAAATACGCTACCAAGATGCAGGAGCTCTACGATAAGGTAAACCGCAAAGAAATGGAGATGCTTACCCGCTGGGAGGAGAAGAACAGCAGCGTGGAAGTAAAGCTCCAGACGCTGGAAAGCGATTTTGAAGCCAGGGCAAAGCAGTTTAAACTGAAGGAAAAAGCGCTTGACGCCGATTTTAACGGGAAAAAAGCCGAGCTCCTGCGCACCTTTGATAAAATAAGGGCCGAGTTTGAAGTCAAGGAGAAAGCTCTGGCCGAGCGGGAAGCTAAAAAGACAATGAACGGAAAGTCCCCGTATACCGAGGATCTATGAGCGGAACCGAAGACCTTAAAAATCTTTTAAGCAGGCTTAAAGAGGAAGTGGGGCCCCTGCCGCCGGAGCCTTTACAGGCGCCTGTAGGCCTGTGGCGCCGGGATGAAGGCGAGGCCCCGCGCCCGCGGCTGCCGGCCATAAGACCCGGGCATTTTACCCGCGCTTTACGGGGAGAGGCGCAGCGCGACCTCCCCGGTCCCGACGGTTCCGGGAATATGGCCTGGAGCGAGAACAAGGAAATAATGCTGTTCGGCGCGCTCACCTCCCTTATAACCATACTGGGCGGGATACTCGCCGGCATTGACTACCTTGTGCTGATAGGCTCAGTGGCGTTTATGCTGTTCGCTTTTATGCTGCTACTTTACCTTTTTGGGCACTATCTTAAGTCCCGCCCGAACGGGCCGGGGAATAGGGACCTGGCGGAAAGGGTGGACGCGTTGTCGCGCAAGATAGAAATGCTCAGCGCTAAGGCCGTTTCCGGCCCGGGAAGCGCTTATCCCCGCGGCGGCCCCGACAGGGAACGCGAGCTTGAACATAAGGTGGAGGAACTGAGAACACTGGTTAAGACCCTGGCAAAGTCGGTGGAGCGGCAGGACCGGTGAAATCAACGCGTTTAATATATATAATATTACAATGAAAATCCTGTCCCTTTCGCTGTCTTTTCTTATTTTTTGGGGCTCGGTGCCGGCTTTCTGCTTTGAGCTGCCGGCGCCGTCCAAGGAATACTTTATAACGGCCGGCGACGTGATAAACGTGAACGTACAGCCCGCGGAAGAATTTTCAAAAGAAGTGACAGTGCAGCCGGACGGCACCATAGATATTCCCCTGATCGGCCCGGTCAAGGCCGCCGGGGCAAGGCCCGAGGAGCTTGAAAAGCTCCTTACCGCCAGGTTTTCCAAATACGTGGCCAACCCCAGCATTACTCTTAACGTGCGCAAGTTCTCTTCCAGCCGGGTGGCCATAATCGGGCAGTCTAACGGCACCGGTTATTTTGAGTTCCGCGAGGGTATGCGCCTGCTGGACCTGGTGGCGCAGGCGGGCGGCACGCAGGACTACGCCAGGGCCAATAAAGTCAGAATTTACCGTAAGCTGGTAGGAGAGGACGGCAAGATAAAAGAGATAGTGCTGCCGGCCGACCTGGCCGCCGTATATGCCGGGAATATGGATAAAAATATCCTGCTGACCGCCGGCGATATCGTTTATATCCCGAGGAAGCCCTACTCCACCGGCTCCAGGTGGATCTCCGACAATTTAGTGCCCTGGATGACCCTGTTCACTTTTATAGTAACCGCCAGCATAGTAGCCAGGAAAAACTAAAAAACCTGATGAATTCCGAACTTACCCTTTACGACTATTGGCGTATAATAAACCGCCGCAAATGGACCGCCCTGCTGGTCTTTTCCGCCACCATCTTCTTTACGCTTTTCTACACCCGGCTGCGTCCCACGGTTTACCGCAGCCAGGCGCTGATAAAAATAAAACCCCCGGTGTCCTATTCAAAAATGCCGGGTTCCGAAGTGGCTGATTTCGATCCCTGGACCGCCGTCGCTACAGAGCTGCGGGTTATAACTTCTTCCGAAGTTTCCGAGCGGGCCGCCGCCAAGCTGGGGCTGCAGGCGGGTTCCCGCGCCGCGGCCGCTATCGCCGGCGCCTATAAAGTTGACCGCCTGCAGGATTCAAACCTGATAGCGCTGTCCGCCTTTGATTCCCATCCCGACCGCGCCGCCGACATAGCCGGGGCGGTTATAGAAGCATACAGGGATTTCGACCTTGAGCAGAAAACCCTGCAGGCCAGGAAGACGCTGGAGGACATAGGCAATACCAAGGCCGAGGTGGGGGACAGCCTGCGCGCGCTTGAGCGGCAGAAGCAGAATTTTATAGAGAAAAATCCCAAGACAGGCCTGGGGGCGGCGCTGGCCAACCAGTTGGCGGACCTGGATATAAAAAAGCGGGACCTGCTGGAAAAATACACGCCCAACCACCCCGAAGTTATGGGGCTTGAACAGCGCATAAAGGACGCCGAGGCAAGGCTTGCTGAAATTCCCGCGGAAGAAGTGGCGCTGGCGCGCATCAGCCGCGAGCTGCGTATGCAGGAAGAGCTTTACACCACGCTGAACAAGCAGTTCGAAGAGGCCAAGCTGGGCGTTTCTTCCATGGTTTCTTTCGTCAGCGTGGTAAACCGGCCCATGCCGGAGTCAGAGCCTATTTCGCCTAACCGCCGGCTCAATATAATGGTGGGCGCGGTGCTGGGGCTTTTCCTCGCCGTGGTGGTGGTGTTCCTGCTTGAAAACCTGGACGTTTCCATCTCCACTATAGAGGATATTGAAAGTTTCATCAAGCTGCCGGTGCTGGGCATCATTCCCAATATCTTGAGCGAAAAGCGCATAGACAACTGGCTTACCAATATTTTCAAGAAAGAGCGGTATTCCGTGGACGCCTTCAGGAGCGCGCTGATAGTGAACCGCCGCTACGCCTCAAGCGTTATAGAGTCCTACCATACGCTGCGCACCAATATAATGGCCAATTTTAAAAGCCATGAGAGCGTCTCCCTTGTTATAAGCTCGGCCGGCGCGGCCGAAGGCAAGACCCTGACCGCGGTTAACTTCGCCCTGGCCAGCGCCCACTCGGGGCTTAAGACCCTGCTGATAGACGCGGACCTCCGGCGCCCCGCTATAAACGAGATCTTCGGCACGCGCAAGGAACCGGGCCTTAGCAACGTGCTGGCAGGCAAGGCCGACTGGCGCGAGGCGGTGCTCGAAAGCGCCGATTTTATAATGGGCGGGCTTGATTTTGACCAGCTGATGCGTTTTCCGGGCATAGAGAACCTGAAAGTGCTTAATTGCGGCACCCAGCCGGGAAACGTAGTCGATATCCTGGATTCGGCTGACTGGGGTGGGCTGATGGAAGAGTTGAAGAACGAGTTTGAAATGATAATTTTTGACGCGCCGCCCGTGCTGCTTTTTGTGGACGCGGTAATGGTCTCCAAGCACGCTTCGGACGGCGTTGTGCTGGTTTACAAGGCCGGCAAGATGGCCCGCGGGGCGCTTAAACGCGCCAAAGACCAGATAACCGCCGCCAACGCCCGTATGCTCGGCGTGGTGCTTAACGGCGTGCGCGCCACCGAGATGGGCCCGCAGTACGGCTATTACGACTACGATTATAAAAAATACGCCCGCCGCTGAGCCGCGCGCGGCTTACGGAGCTTTCCCCTGAAATGCCTGCCATAGTTACCATACTTGCCGTACTTGCGGCTATGCTGCTGGGGCATATAGCTGCCGGCGGGCTGCAGACGATGATGATCGTAGTCTTCTTGGGCGTTATGGTTTCGGCCCTGGCTTTCTTTTCCCCTAAAGCCAGCATAGCGCTGCTGGTATTCTCCATGCTGCTGTCCCCAAAGATAGGCTTCGGCGAGGTGGGCGGCGGCCGCGAGGCCGTGCTGCGCTACGACGACATCCTGCTGGTGATAATCTTCTTTTCCTGGCTGGCAAGGACGGCAATATTTAAGGATAAGCCTTTTATTACATCCACGCCGGTGCAGACCCCTGTGCTCCTTTACACCGCCCTGGCGGTGCTGTCCACCGCGCTTGGCATTATCAGGGGCGACGTAAGCGCCAAGGAATCGGTGTTCTACGTTCTGAAATACGTGGAATACTTCCTGCTGTATTTCATGACGGTGAACATAGTGGACAGCGAAAAGGATATACGCCGCTACCTGCGTTACGGCGCCATCGTGGCCGTTGTGGTGACCATTTACGCTTTTTATTATTATCACGCTTCCGGTTCCGACGCACGCGCCACCGCGCCGTTCGAAGCCGTGGTGGGCAGCACCGAGAACGCCTCCGAACCGGCCTCGCTGGGCGGCTATTACCTTGTGGTCTTCGGCATGCTTATGGCCTTTATGACCGAGTATTCCGGCAAAGCGCTGCTCCTGCTGACGGGGATGCTGGTCTTCATGTTCCCGGCTTTCCTTATCACTTTCTCCCGCTCGTCCTATATTGGCTTTACGCTGATGGTGCCGGCCCTTTTCTTGCTTATGAGGCGGCGGCGCCTGGCCATGCTGGGCTTCATTACCGGCGGCCTGATAGCGCTGGCCATGATGCCGGGCATAGCCGGCAAGGTAATGGACCGTATCAGAATGACCTATCAGGGAACTTACGCCACGCAGACCTTCCAGGCCGGCATGGTGGGAAATATAAAACTGGAGGACTCCGCCGCTTCGCGCGTCTATTCCATAAAGCGCGTGCTGTTCGAAAAGCTTCCAGTGCACCCGCTGCTGGGCTGGGGCGTTACGGGCATTGGTATAGGCGACACGCAGTACGCGCTGGTGCTTGGCGAAATGGGCGTGCTTGGAGCGCTGCTGTTCGGCTGGATGCTTTACCGGCTTTTTTATACCGCCCGGACCGTGTTTAAACTTTCGGAAGATCCGACGATTAGGGCTATGGCCCTGGGGTTCATGGTTACCCTCGTCGGGCTGCTGTTCCAGTCCGTGGGTGTTAACAGTTTCATCATTATCCGCATAATGGAGCCGTTCTGGTTTATAGCCGCGCTGCTGAGCGTGGAATATCTTAAACTTAACGCCCCGCCGGTTACGGCGGCGGCCGCCGCGGCCGCATAAAAGCGGGTTCTTGTTTGCAAAGAACGTGCAGGCTTACGGCCCGGGTTACTAAAAATGAAAGAATATGTTTACCAACTGCTGCGTATGCCGGGAGTCTTGCGGCGCCTGAATTCGCTGAACTTCGAGCCGGGCTTCTGGAGAAAGCTGCTCCTTAGTTACCTGCGGACCACATTTTTACGGGGTCAGGGTTCACGCGGCACGGCGGCCGACATAGCCGGGTATAGGACAGTTATGACAAGTGTTAAAATATCCTGATGGAGAATACCTGCAAAATAACTGTTATTGAGCCGCAGAAGGGCTGGATCCCCGTCAATATCGGTGAATTGCTGCATTACAGCGAACTGTTCTACTTCCTTGCCAAACGCGATATAAAGGTGCGTTACAAGCAGACCATCCTTGGCGGCTTGTGGGCCGTAATACAGCCCGCCTTCACCATGATAGTGTTTTCCGTCTTTTTCGGGCGCATGGCCCACATGCCTTCCGACAATGTTCCGTATCCTGTCTTTGTCTACGCCGGCCTGCTGGCCTGGACCTATTTTGCTAACGCGCTTGCGGCTTCGGGGGAGAGCATGGTGGTAAGCGCGAACCTTATAACCAAGGTTTACTTTCCCCGGCTGATAGTTCCGGCCGCAGCGGCGCTGGCCGGCCTGCTTGATTTCTTTATCGCCTCTTTTCTGCTGGGAGCGATGATGCTCTGGTACGGCATACATCCGGGCCCGGCGGTGCTGCTGTTCCCGGTTCTGGTAGGCCTGACCTTTTTCTGCGCCGTGGGGGCCGGTTTATGGCTGGCGGCTTTAAACGTTGAATACCGGGATATCCGTTATGTTATTCCGTTTCTCATACAGCTTTGGATGTTCGCTTCCCCGGTGATCTATCCGTCAAGTATCGTCCCGGCGCGCTACCAGTGGCTGATAGCCATAAACCCCATGGCAGGGGTGATAAAAGCCTTCCGGGCCTGCCTGCTGGGCGCGCAGCCCGTTGACTGGGCCTCTCTTGGCATTTCAACCGCTGTAATAGCGCTGTTGCTGGTCTCCGGCCTGTATTATTTCCGTAGCATGGAAAGGACTTTTGCGGATGTGGTTTAACATTTATGAGCGAAACTGCGATTAAAGTGGAAGGCCTTTCCAAGCGCTACCGTATAGGCGCCAGGGAAGGTTATAAAACTTTCAGGGAAACTTTAACGGAAGCCATCCGTGCCCCCTTTACGCGGCTGGCCAGTATCGGCAAACCGGCGCCGAAAGAGAACACCATCTGGGCGCTGAAAGATATTTCATTTGAAATGAAAAAGGGCGAAGTGTTGGGGGTCATCGGCAGGAACGGGGCGGGAAAAAGCACCCTTCTTAAAATACTCTCGCACATAACAGAGCCCACAAAAGGACGGGTGGAACTGCGCGGCAGGGTCGGTTCTCTGCTTGAGGTCGGCACCGGTTTCCACCCGGAGCTTACCGGGCATGAGAATATTTATCTTTACGGGGCCATTCTGGGTATGGACCGGTACGAGGTGTCCAGGAAATTCAAAGAGATAGTTGAATTCGCGGAGATAGAGAAATTTATAGACACCCCTGTAAAGAGGTATTCCAGCGGGATGTACATGCGGCTGGCATTTTCCGTAGCGGCCCATCTTGAGCCGGAAATACTTCTGGTAGACGAGGTGCTGGCGGTAGGCGACGCCGCCTTTCAGAAAAAATGCCTCGGTAAGGTGGGAAGCGCCGCGAAATCAGGCCGTACGGTCCTGTTCGTCAGCCACGACATGGGCGCGCTGGAAACGCTTTGTACCAGAGGTATAGTGCTTGAGGAAGGGAAACAGGTTTTTGACGGCGGGATAAAAGAGGCTGTTTCAAATTATCTTGCAAAAGGACATCAGGTCTCTTCCACTCCCTTGACCGCATGCGTGCGTAAAGGCAACGGTAAAGTAAGGGCCGTAGGTTTTCACCTGGAAAACCCGGACGGGACCCGGCTGCACGCCATCCGCAGCGGGGAGCAGGCCGTGTTCTGCTTCGACTTCGAGAACGTCTCCTGCGCCCCGGGGGAGAAAGTGTCCGTCAGCTTCGGGGTTTACAACGATAAAGAGTTCGGCCTGTTCCACTATTACAGCCATTTCTCGGGAATATATTTTACGGACATGCCCGCAAGGTCCACGGTGCGCTGCCGCCTTGCGCATGTCGACCTCTCCCCGGGCAATTACCTTTTGTCGTCCTATACGCGTGTCGGAGGGGATCTGGCCGACTGGCCCCAGGTTTTACTTCCCCTTACCGTAGTGGCTTCCGATTTTTACGGGACGGGCGACCCAAACCTTTCCACTTGGGGCCCGATGCTGGTCAAGGGCGAGTGGTCGCTGAGCGGAAAAACCTGAGTTCCTAAAAAAAACAGTATGGGAATTTTGCCGCAAATATTTTTTTTCATTTTTTTTGTCTTCTTTGGTTCCGTACTGCCCGGGATCCTTCTAACGTTGCTTTTTATGAAGCGGCTGGTGAAAACCTCCCGCCCGGAGGTGCTTTGCGCTATTTCCCTGCTTTCGGGCTTAATTTTTCAAATTTCGTTATGGGCCGCGCTGCGCTGTGAGGACATCAGCTACAATGCGGTTTCCGTTATCCATATCGCGGTTGTCCTGGCCCTGGCTTTTACGGTTTTGCGGGAAAAGGAGCGGCGCGAAGAATTCTACGGCATCCTGAAATACATATTTTCATCGGAAACAGCTGTCTTCCTGGCGTTAGCCGTCGCGATCGCGGCTTATTTAACGTATGATAAAGTTCAGCTTTACTATCACGACGAGCTTTTCCGCATGTCCCTTGCCCGGGCCGCACAAAAAAGTATTCCTCTCCAGAACATGTTTGTCTGGACGGGGGGTATAAAATACTACTATGCAGCGGAGTTTTACGCCGGTTCAGTTTCGGCAATAACTAAAATACCGCTGGAGACCGTGTATTTCAGGTTTATGCTTCCGTTTAACTGGTTGCTTTTATTCTTCGGCATGAAGGGCATTTTAGGACAATATAACTCAGCTTATAAGCGCTATATCCCGCACGCGGCTTTTTTGATCTTATTTTTATCTCATGTCAAAATGCTTGTCCATTTTACCTTCCGGCAGAATACTTTTGCTCTGGGGCTGGCAGTTTTGGCAATGTCCGCGTTATGGACGGCTCTTTCTTTAGGAGCGGTTTTCCCCCTGTTTGTTTGCGGGGCCGCGCCGGCTTTCCTTACTTGTATTAAGGCGCCTTTCGGGGCGCTCTATCTTACATTCTTTTGCCTGGCGGTCATTCTTGGTTTTAGGGCGGGACTTATTACATGGAAGAGAGGCGCTGCCGCTATCCTGTTCGGGATAATAGCCTGGTTTACCGCTTATCGGTCCCTTGCCGGGCAGGGCTTCCAGGGGGCCGGTTCTCTTTTTGAAATAAGCACCAGGCCCGGTTGGTTGCGTGAATTTCTGCCGGAATACATTCTAAATCCCGGGCTACTGGACGCTCTCGCGGTAAAGCCGGGGTATTCCGGCGGGGTGCTGATCGCCGGCTTGCAAACGCTTGAGAACGTTCTGACTGTCCTAGTCGCGGGGATGCTTCCTTTAATCGCCGCGGTTTTCTGCCTTTATCCCAATAATAAATCCGCCGGAGCGGCGCGGATAGCACTTTCCTCCGCTATCGGGGTATTCATAACAGGCGCTTTTATATTTTGTTTTATCCATTACCGGATCTCAAACGGAAGCGATAGTTATTGGTTGTTTTTCTCGGTCTGGATGCTGGAAGCCGCGGCTTACCCTATTTTCCTGGCGGATTTAAATCCGCGGCTATTGCCGCGCCTTATAGCTCTATGTGCGCTTGTTCCCCTTGTTAATTTTATTTTCTCTTTGTCCGTTAAGTATGGACACTTTGAGCAGATTCGCGGAATGATGCCCTGGTGGCTTCCAGCCTGGATACTAAGCGCAGCGGCTTACCCCCTTTTTGCCGCGGAGCTTAACCCGTCGACCTTCCGGCGACGGGTTGCGCTTTTGGCAATAATCCCCTTTCTTGTCGCGCTTTCACAAGCCCCAAAATGTTTGTACTGGGCCGCGGGCTGGAAGACATGGAATACTGAGGGATGGACGCAAAACAATCAGGAGGCTTGTGATGTTTTTAATTCCAGGGCGGGGAGCGACAAAGTCTATTTACACAATATCCTTGGCCGGTACTGTTTAACAATGGCTGCTATGTGCCGCGGCCGCATGTATGCTTCTTATTGTTCCGGAGACGGAGTATGGGAGGATGCGAAAACATACTCCGCGGCCCTGGCTGACGCCGGCCGGTTTTTTAACGGTGAAACCGGCCGGCCGTGCGGCTGGCTTAAAGAGCGGTCTATCGGATATATTTACTGGGACAAGACAGGTTCTGCCTATAAATTCCCGGAGGTGGTAAAAAGCCTTAAATTCCTTAGTAAAATATACGATAGCGGCAATGCGGCGCTTTACGCTGTCGGCCCGTGCGCGGGGGACGCGGCAGCGGGAAACATCCGCGAGGTTTCAAGGACCAGTAAATGAAATTTTCCGCTTTCATGTTCATTCACAACGACATTCACGGCGGTTATACCTTCCTGGAGGCCATGGAGAACATGCTGCTTTTTGTGGATGAATTTTTTATACCGGAGGGAAAAAGCGATGACGGTCCCCCGGTGGCTTTGCAGTTGCCGGCGAAATTAAACCCGAAGGTGCGCATTGAATCCAAAGTTCCGGCCTATGTTAACTCCCCGAAAGACCAGAAAGAGCTGTTCCTTGGCGCGGTCAAGTATGAGATTTATCCGCGTTCTTTAAAGGAGGGTGGGATTTATAATCCGGGTCCTGCTGATATTTTACAAATGGCATCTGAGGCGATGCGGCTTCCAACTGGTTTTGGAGGATGCTGCACGCAGGGCTATAGCTAAACAACAGAATTCCGGCTGTAGTTAGGCCGTTTCTTCTTGGAATTCCCCGCATGTGTTTTTTCTGGGGAGACCGCTGTGTATGTTCATTGAGCACGTAAAGCCTGAAAAGATTGAGATGGTTCTGACATGTTTCTGACCAGCAGGTGAAAGGGACTGATGAATATGGAGCTGCCGCTTGTCACTATCGCCATTCCTACCTTCAATAGGGCAGGGATGCTGGCCGTTGCTTTGAAAAGCGCTCTGGGGCAGACATATTCACAAGTGGAAGTTATTGTTTCAGATAACGCTTCCACGGACGAGACCCGGGGATTTCTAGAGGGCTACCGCGGCCGTATCCGGGTTTTGCGTCAGAAGCAGAACATCGGTATGTGTGCCAACTGGGAGGCCTGCCTGTCGGCCGCTTCGGGGATGTATTTTCTGCTCATATCCGACGACGATTATCTTGAGCCGGGAGCGGTGGAGGCGCTGCTTAAGGGGTATTCCGGAGAAAACACAGCATTCGTATACGGACGCACGATGTTCCACTGTTTGGACGGCGCCCATGTGCCCCATAAACTTGTTCCCCCCGGGGAAGAGCGCTGCCGGGAATATGTAATGGCGTGTTTTCAAAACAGGCGTTACGCACCTTCCGGCGCCACCCTGTTCCGCAGGTCGGATGCGGTTAAAGATGGAGGGTATTTTTACGGGAACTTTAACCTTGTAATGGATTCGGCCATGATGTACAAGGTCGCCGCCATGAACCCCGACAGAGTCGTAAGAAGCGTGCCGTTGGTGGTTTTCAACTACAGGCTCCATGCAGCTAACGCCACCAATTTCGAGAGCATAGGGACCTGGGTTTCCGAAATACGAAGGCTGTTGGATATGGTTTCAAGCAGGATTTCCTCATCTCCGGCTGAACTGGCTGATTTCCGCATGAATTCGGATTTGTATATCTCCACTTTTATCGTGAATTCCGCCGGACATGCCATGACAGGAAATTTTATAAAAAGGCTCGGCGCTTTTTGCGCTCATGCGCGGCTCTCTTTGCCATATCTGCGGCCGCCGGGAATAGGAGTTTTCGCGCATGCCATCGCGTTCTCACTGCTGTCGAAATTGCCGGACGGGGTAAAAAGGCGTTTAAAGAAAATCGCAGGCCGGGCTTAAAACACGCCCATGGTGAAATCTTAATGAGTTAGATATGGTCATAAATAAAACAAAATTAAAGGACGTTTTTGTTTTAACGTCGTCAGTTTGCAATGATGAAAGAGGACGTTTTGTTAAAACCTTTAATGAGCGGATGTTTAAACAAGCAGGCTTGGAATATCGGTTCCTGGAAAGTTTTTATTCTGTATCAAAGAAGGATGTTATCAGAGGGATGCATTTTCAGGTCCCGCCATTTGAGGCCGTTAAGCTTGTCTATGTAGTGGATGGGACAATAACTGACGTGGTTTTGGACATTAGAAAAGGTTCCCCGACTTATGGGGGGCACATTTCCATTGAATTAACCGGGGGGGATGGCAAATGTCTTTATATTCCGCCTGGTTGCACGCATGGTTTTTTAGTCAGGAGTAATTCCTGCTCGACTTTTTATATGCAATCCTCTATCTATTCGCGGGCGCACGATACAGGTGTACGGTGGAATTCTTTCGGGATGAATTGGGGAATAACCGCTCCGATCTTATCTGAAAGAGATAAAGTTCTGCCGCCCTTTAGCGAAATCAATTCTCCTTTTTGAGTGCGGGGAGAGGCGGTTTAATATGGGGCCTGGCGCAGGTTAGATAAAAAATGCAGGGAAGGCCTGTCCAGCGGCGAATTAACACAAAGGCGAAAATACGAGGTGTGACATAAATGAAATTTTCCGCGTACATGTTCATCCGCAACGGCATAAGGGGTGGTTATACGTTCATGGAGGCCATAGAAAATGTCCTTCCGTTCGTGGACGAGTTCTATATCCTTGACGGCGACAGCGATGACGGAACAAAAGAGGCTCTTTTTGAACTGGCCAAGCTGGACCCGAGGATAAGAGTGGAGTCCCGCGAGCCCAAATATGTTTCAGCTCCCAAGGATGATAAAGGCTGGCTGCTTGGCGAGGTCTTTGATGAGGCCAGGCAGGCCTGCGCGGGCGACTGGCTTGTGCAGGTGCAGGCCGACACCGTCTTCCATCCGGAAACAATAGCTGCCGCAAGATATTTTCTGGAACGTGACGATAATGCGCGCAAATACGGGGCCATAGAAGTGGTCCGGCGCCAGTACCGCTGGAACTGGCAGGAGATGTACAGGCGCGATAATCTGGCCCTTATCTTTAAAAAAGACGCGGGGAAGGTTTCCGGGGACGCTATCAATGTGGTCATAAACGGTATCATCTCCAGGGCGCTGGGGCCGCTGTTCGAGAAATACCCGGCAGCTGACAACGCCTGGATCTTCTTCGAAAATATAGCCGGCAAAAGGACAGGGTGCCGCGAAATATGGGAGATGCCTGAAATCAACGGGGA
Organism: Elusimicrobiales bacterium; assembly: GCA_036171915.1. GTDB lineage: Bacteria > Elusimicrobiota > Elusimicrobia > Elusimicrobiales > UBA9959 > UBA9959. The sequence continues at coordinate 20,251 of JAVHRY010000009.1, forward strand.
GGAAAATAGTTTCTCATGGTATGACAAGGCTACCGGGAGGAACTTTGCTAAAGACCTCCATGGTTATTTAAAAGACGGTACGCTGCCGCCTTTCTGGCTTAAAAAAACAAGCCCCTATGTTAATTGGCTTCCCGGAAATCTTGCCGGCTTGGTCGGGATAAAAAAATATTCTGTAGCGGATAGGTATAAGACAAAAGAGGGAGTTTATTCCCCGTCAGTTGTGGAAACGGTAAAGATGCTGGCTGGTGCAGGGGAGCTGCGCCCGCCGCTGCGCGAAGTGCTGCTTAAACTGTTTAAGTAGTTTTTTAAAAAATATGCATATTTCTTTGGTAGTTAATACCCTGAACGAAGAGGCCAATATCGCAGACTGCATAGCGTCCGTAAGCGGTTTTGCGGATGAGGTCATTGTCGTTGATATGGAAAGTTCCGATCGGACTGCTTCAATAGCCTCCAGCTTCGGAGCGGTTGTGCATACTATCCCTAGGGAAAAATTCGTGGATCCCGCCAGGAACAAGGCGCTATCCTTTGCTTCCGGTGATTGGATACTTGTTTTGGATGCCGACGAGCGCCTTACTCCTGCTGTTGCCGCAGAACTTAAGAAGACAGCTGATGGGGACATGGCCGAAGTCGTTAACGTGCCGTTCGAGGTGCACATGTTCGGCCGGATAGTGCGCTATTCCGGCTGGCAGGATACGCGCAAGAAAGTGTTTTTTAAAAATGGGTTCCTTAAATACACCGCTACCGAGGTGCATGGCCAGCCTGAATGCAAAGGGCGCTTGGCGGAACTGGATAAGAACAAAGGACAGATAGTTCATTTGAATTACAGGGATATCGGGCATTTTTTTAAGAAGTTAAATGACTATACGGACGGTGAGGCGCTTAAACTGGTAAGGACCGGGGGCAGGAACACCCCGTTGAAAGGGATTTACTGGGGCCTGCGGCATTTTTTCAGGCGCTACTTGCTGCAGTCCGGCTACAGGGATGGTTACACGGGACTTATGCTGTGCGCTTTTATGGGTTTTTACTGGTTCCTGGCGTTCTGTAAGGCATGGGAATTAGAAAATAGAAAGGCATAAAAAGCGATTAAAACGAATGGTGCGACCAAAGATCTTTATTATCCTTCTCCACTTCAGAGATATTGATGTTATTCAGGAGTGTTTGGCTTCGCTGAACGGAGTTTCTTATAAAAATTTCAAAGTCCTTATTGTCCATAATGGCCGGCCAGATGCCGAACTGGAAAAGAGAGTCGCATCCTTTCCCGGACTTTTGTCAGAAGTAATTCATACCGGTGAAAATTACGGTTTTGCCAAAGGCAACAATATCGGTATAAGGCTTGCTCTGCAACAAGGGGCGGATTATGTGCTGCTCCTTAACGATGATACCGCAGTAGACCCTGGTTTTCTGGAACCGCTGGTTTTGGAGGCCGTTAAAGACCCTTCGACCGGCATGCTGGGGCCTCGGGTCTTTTATTTTTCAGAGCCGAAAAAGATATGGTTCACAAAAGCCGAATTCAATGCAGGTGAATGTTCTTTTTGTTTTCCCGGCTCCGACATGCTTGTATCCGATTACGGGCACGAGGAAATATGTAGTACCGACTATGTGACCGGCTGCGCATTGCTTGTCAGCCGGAAGCTGATAAAAACG
>JAVHRY010000010.1:0-1165 GCA_036171915.1 Elusimicrobiales bacterium
CTCAGACGCCATTCTGCCTGCTTCTTGATTCGCTTTACGCCTGCGAGGGCGTATTCAGCCTTTGCGAGGAAAAGCGGTGCTCTTACCTCATCACCTTCAAGGAAGGAAGCATGCCGGCGACGTGGAAAGAATTTCAGGCGCTTAAGGAATTTACAGGGAAGCGGCGGTTTGATATATGCCCGGACAGCTGGGGAAAGCAAATCGCGCTTGACCTGTCCGCTCCCAATGTTTTAGAATAAATACAATCCCCTTGAAACTATGGAGTGCACATATTATGGATATTACTTTTATAAAGCGCCTGATTACTACTTCGATAGGCAGGAAAGCCGTAATGGCCGTTTCCGGGCTGCTGCTGGGCGGTTTTATGCTGATACACCTGGCTGAAAACCTGCTCCTTTTTAAGGGCGAGGCGGCCTATAACGGCTGGGTGGACCTCCTGCTTTCAAACCCCGTAACCCCCCTCCTTGAGATAGGGCTGCTCGCTGCCTTCATCGCGCATATCATAACCGGCGCCTGGGTGCGGGTGGAGGACTTTATTAATTCCCCCAGCGGTTACGAGGAACGTAACTGGCAGGGCGGCCGCACTATCGGTTCGGCCACCATGCTCTACACGGCGGCGGCCATACTGGCCTACCTGGCCTATCATATGCTGACCTTCCGCTTCACGGACCATTCCATGGGCTTTTACCAGATGGTGACCGGCGCCTTCCGCAGCCCGGTGTTCGTGGCTGTCTATATAGCCGGCTCCGCGGCGCTGGCGCTTCACCTCAGCCACGGTATGCAGAGCGCTTTCCAGACCCTCGGGATCAACCACCCGAAGTACACCCCCCTGATAAAAATAGGCGGCATCCTGGTGGCCGTTCTGATGACGGGCTTCGCGCTTATTTCGGTGTACTATTTGCTGGGCATAGACCTGAAAACGGCCGAGGCCGGCTACCAGGTTGTGGTTATCAGGTAACGGCTAGTGCAGAGAGGCCCTCAACACCGCATTATCGATCTAATTTTCGGGGAGGATAACAAATGAAACTCGACGCACATATTCCCGCGGGACCGATAGAAAAGAAATGGGATTCGCATAAATTCAATACCAGGCTGGTAAACCCCAACAATAAACGCAAGTTCGACATCCTGGTAGTAGGCTCCGGGCTTGCCGGCGCTTCGGCGG
>JAVHRY010000011.1:0-21593 GCA_036171915.1 Elusimicrobiales bacterium
CAGGACCGCGGGGCTCATCCTGTTCATTGTTCTGCTGGCGCTGGCGGGCGCGGGCGCATATCTGCAGCGGTCCGGCGTTATAAATCTCAGCGGGCTCAAAGCGGGGGTTGTGGCGGATGCGTTCATGTCGGAATACAATCCGTTCAGGACGAAGGATCTTACACTCAAAGAGGCGCGGCAGGATACCGAAGAGCTTTTCGCCAGTTTTGAGAGGGTGCACCCGGACGTTTCCGCGAATATCGGGAAGGCTGAATACGAAAAGTTAAAGCTGTGGACCGGCGAAGAGGTTGCAAGCAAAGCGGCGGGAGGGAAGCTCAGCGTTAAGGATTTCGCCTATATCCTGTATCATTCGGCCGCGGCCCTGCGCGACGGCCACACCCGGATAGGGTGGCATTACCGGCCTGACAGGCGGAAAGTGGAAAAACTTTTCCCGCCTTTCTTCGTGGACTCACGGGATGGAAAGTTCTTAATAGTTTCCTTCGCCCATGAGCTTGCGGGGCAGGAGTTGTTGTCCATAAATGGCGTCGAGATCAATGCCTTCATAAAGCCGATCCTGGCGCGCATCCCCGCCGAAACGAATATTTATAAAGGCCGAAGTTTCACGTACAGCCAGGCTTTCTGGTGGGATTTTTCCCGCCTGCTGGAGGGGGCCGGGGAACTCAGGCTGGGGCTGCGCGGCGGCGGCGGCAAAAAGACGGAGAAGACCGTGGCGCCCATTACGCTGAAGGAATTCTACGCCCTTTCCCACATGACGCCTTCGGGCAGTTACAGTAAAAACGCCTCGCTCAGCCTCTACGATAAAGAAAAGATAGCCTGGCTGACTTACCGCGGCTTTATCGACTCCAAAGAGGAAGAGGCCGCCCTGGACAAGATCTTCCGGGAGATCAAGGCCTCCGGCTTCAAAGACCTGGTAATAGACATACGCGGCAACGGCGGCGGCAGCACCAATGCGGGGGAGTTCCTCTTCAGCTACCTTACGGACAAAGAGTTCACCCAGGTCTCCAGGCTGGTGCTGCGGGTGTCCCCGGAAGCCCTGCGCATTAACCCCTACTATAAAAAGTACAGCGACAAGATGGGGCAGAATATCGATCTCCCGATCAGGCCGGAGAAAGCCGACAAAAAACCTGAGGCTTTCTTCGACGGGAAAGCGCGGCTGCTCATCGACAACGGCACTTTCTCTTCGGCCACGGCTTTCGCCGTAACGTTCAGGGATTACAAGATAGGGGAGATCCTCGGGCACGAGACCGGCGGCGTGCCTAGCTGCTTCGGCGAAGCCCTGCCGATGCGGCTGAAGAACAGCGGGATAAGGTACACGATCTCCGACAAGCAGTTCTTCAGCCCCAAGCCGCGCCCCGGCGACGACAGGCACGGGGTGCTGCCGGACGTGGAGTTTCCCGACGCCCTGCTGCGCCCTTACCGCGGCGAAGCGCGCAGGTTCGTGCTGGCCCGCATAGTCCGCGCCAGGAAAGCCGGAAAAGCGGGTTAGAGAAGGCTCGCCCTGAACAAAGCAAAACCGCCGGCAGCCCGGCGGTTTTGTTCTTTTGAGACGGGCGAACTTTTTAATGCCAGCCGGCCACCCTGGCTATTTCGGCCAGCACCGCTTGCTGGTGGATGGGCGGGATAAGCGTAGTGGACAGGGTTTTCATGATAGTGTCCACGTCGTAAGGGCGGAAAGAGGGCATCTTGCTGCTGCAATTCGAACCTGAATACAGGCCCGGTTCCAGACCCGCCGCAGCCGTAGTCGTGGGCGTGCCAAGCACCAGCGCGGCGCCGTTCACGGTGGCGGAGCTGGTGGTAACGGGCAGGCGGATGCTGTCGGACCAGGGGATATCTTTCCAGTGGGTGCTGAGCGCCGCGGCGTCGGACGTATAGGTTCCCTGGGTGGCAAAGGAGCTGGTGTTGGGCGCCTTCAGGACCCTGGCGGATTTGCAGTAATACTCGGCCTCGGAATCGGAATAGGTGTACTCGTCCTGCAGCGTCCAGGTATGGAGCATCTCATGGAGCATAGCGGGCAGGGGATAATCCACCGAGACGATGGGCACGGCGCCGCCGCTGCCCCCGGACCCGCGGCTGGTGAAGACCGCCGTAAGGTGCACCGGCACGGTGCTCAGGGAAAGGATATACTGCGTGTCGCAAATAATGATGCGCGGGGATTGCGGAACTGTATTTCCGCATTTCATCAGGTCCGCGTCCGCCTGTAAATATTCTATGCGGAACCGGGAGCTGACCGAGGCGAAAGCCGGGTGGCCAAGCAGCAGGTCAGCGTATTCGTGGGCGCGGGCCATGCTCTGGGCGTCCGCCACTAAGCGTATATGGTAAAAGCCGTCTACAGGCATGGGGGCAGCCATTTCTTTAAGGCCCTTGCTCGAAGTAACCTGCTTTTTATATATGCCGCCTTTCAGGACGGCTTCTCCGGCTGAGTTCATTTCGATGGAATCGTAGAAGACCAGTTCGGATTCGGCCCGAGCGACTTGCGCCGGAAGCATGGGAAGAAGGGCTAAAAGGAGTTTGATGAGCATAATTTTAATTTCCTCGAAATCCTGTGATATATAATACAGTACGGCGCAAAGATGCGCATGGGCAGGCGGGCCCAGCCGGGCTTGGCCAAAGGGCCTAGCCCGCGGGGAAGCCCGGCTGTTTTGTAGAATATGGGCATACTTCCGGAGGGATATATGGCTAAGAACATTTTCGGGATCATGATCGCGGCTTTGATATTGGGCGGCTGCGCTACGTTCAAGGCGCAGAACTGCAGCGAGAACGCCGGCTACCAGAAGGGCGTTAATGACGCGAAGGCGGGCAGGCTGATGAACCTGCAGAACTATTCCATTATTTGCGGCAAGGAATCCCGGGCGCTGGCGGAGAAGGGCTACAAGGACGGCTACCAGGCCGGCAGCGACAAGGGCGGCGCCCAGCTGAACGTTACCCTGAAGGGCGGCAAGCTGGGGCTGACGGGGGCTTACTCCTGCCAGGCCGCGTTTAAACTTCACGATTTCACCGCCGACGCCGCTACCGAGGCCGAGGCCCGTTCCAAGGCGCTTGAGAAGTGCCGGGCCAAATACCCGGAATGCGGCGACACGGCGGTGACCTGCGCTAAGAACTAGCGGAAAGGCGCACAGCGACTAACTTTGTTTCATAGGAGCTGCCAAATGGAAGAAGCTATACTGGTAATAATTAAGCCGGACGGGATGGTGAAGGGGCTGGCTGGCTACGTGCTGACGCGTTTTGAGGCTACCGGCCTGCGGATAGTGGCCGCGCGCATGGCAAAGGTAACCCGGGAACTGGCCGAGGCGCATTATCACCACCTAAAGGACAAGCCTTTTTACGAGGAGCTCATCCGCTTCATCATGGGGGAGTTCGACAACAAGCAGGACAACGTGCTGGCCTTCGCCTTCACCGGCGAGAACGCGGTGAGGAAAGCCCGCGCCATAGCCGGCGCTACCAACCCCGAAGAGGCTGATTACCGCACCATCCGCGGCAGCCTGGGCCGGGTGACCACCAAGGGCATTTTCGAGAACGTGGTGCACGTCTCTTCGGACCCCATAGAGGGCGAGCGCGAGATCAAGCTGTGGTTCTGGCCGGAAGAGCTTACCGTGGATCTGTTCCCCACCAAGGTGTCCGGCAGCCGCAAAGGCTGGGCGGAACCCGGCGGCCCCAAGACCCGTACAGCCCCTTGGCCCGAGGAATATAAATAACCAGGTGCCAGCAAGTCACGCGGGACCGCCGGGAAAGTCCGGCGGTTTTGTTTTGTATGGGGGGTGTGAATGGGCCAAAGGGCCTAGGTCCGGGGGGCCATTTTTTACGCAATACCGGGTCTTTATGCTCTATGTATTCATGGAGGGTTAGGCTACAATATCTTATTGAGTCGAACTCGGTAAATCCGGAAAACAGGAGCGCGTTAATGAAAAAAATATTCTGCGCGGCGTCGGTGTTCCCTTCTCTTCTGATAGCCTCGGGTGTGGTTTTCGCCTCAAGCGATGGGGCTGTTCAGCTGTCTGACGTTAACGACACTCTTCAACAGATTATCCAGGAAAAGAAAGATTTACAGGCCAAGCCGTTCCCCGGCCAGCCCGGCTTTCCCGGCGGCGATCACGGCGGCCCTGGCGGCAACCATGGCGGTAACCCCGGTGACAATCATGGCGGTAACCCAGTGGACAACCATGGCGGCCAGCCCGGCGGCGATCACGGCGGCCAGCCCTGGCATCCTCAGCCTGGTCCTCAGCCCCAGCCCGGTCCTCAGCCCCAGCCCGGTCCCCATCCCCAGCCCGGTCCCCATCCCCAGCCCGGTCCTCAGCCCCAGCCTCCCATGCCCCAGCCTCCCCAGCCTCCTGTGGTAGATACCACTCATGCTCGTAACGATGGTTTAAGGGACGGCGCCGCGGTAGGCGAAAGGGAAGGGCGCCAGAGAGGCTACGCTGAAGGTGTAGACGCGGGTGAAAGAGAAGGGCGCCAGAGAGGCTACTCGGAAGGCGATTCCGCCGGCAGTCAGGCTGGCTACAGGGACGGCTATGGCGTAGATCAGTCCATGGGAACTCAGAAGGGTAACCAGGACGGCCAGAGCGCCGGCACCACCAATGGTACAGCGTCCGGCCAGAAGCGCTGCTATGACGAGGGCTATACTAACGGTTACAATTCCGCTTTCGCCACGGCGAAACAGTTAGGGCTCCAGGACGCAGTTTCCTATAATGCCGGCTTCGCCAAGGGGCAGGCCGATGCGTCAGCCACAGAGGCTCAGAACGGGCAGAAGGCTGGCTACCAGGCCGGCTTCAGCCAGCGCGAGACTGAGCTGCAGAACTCTACCCTCGATGCTTCTAGGGGGTTCTCGAAGAGCACCCTCACCAGGGGCTTAACCCGCCTTCCTATAGAGATGGCCCGCAACGGTTATACTACCCCGGAAGAGCAGCAGGCTTACCAGCAGGCCTATCAGCAGGGCTATCACGACAGCTTCCAGCGGGCGTTCGAGTTCGCCAAGCGGCAGGGTTATAACGAGAGATTCCAGAACGCCTACAGGCAGGCCTACGACATGCAGTACTCGGCCAGCTACCGGGACGGCTTTGCCAACGGGAAAACCCAGGGCTACCAGGAAGCTTATCAGTCGGCGTACAACACGATGTATAACTCGTACTACGACGGCTACAATAAAATGGAGTATGCCGACCAGCGGGCCCAGGGCCTGAGCAACGGCCAGGTTAACGGCCAGAAGGAAGGTTTCGCGGCCGGCGCCGCCGAACAGACCAAGCTCGGCTACCAGGCCGGCTACGCGCAGATGGCGGCCACGGTGTATCCCGCCGCCTTCGAAGCTGGCAAACAGGCCGGCATAGCGGCGGCGACCAAGTATTACAACGAGAACTCCGTCCTTAAGATAGCGAACATAGTGTTCTCCGACGAGAACAACAACGGCAAGTTCGAGGCCAGCGAGAATATAGTGCTGACCGCCGAAGTGCGGAACTTCGGCTTCCAGGCGTCCGGCTCCGTGGCCATAGTGGTCAAGAGCGACCGCGGCGAGATAACCCTGGTGCCTAACCTGCAGGCCGCCGGCGTGGGCGGCAGGGCGAAAGCCGTAGTGACCTTTAAGGTCGGCAAGTTGTACGACGTGGCGGCGCCGATAGCGGACACCCTCAACGTGACGTTCACGGAAAAGGGCCAGCCCGTAGGCACCGCCAGCCAGATGTACACCAGGACCAACCCCAACAAGGTCGGCGTCGTAAAAAGCAACGGCACCGATGTAAAGAAGAAAGCCACCTGGTTCTTCCCCGGCACGGCGGCTACACTTAACCAGGGCGAGAAAGTGCTCATCACCGGCCAGGACGGGAGCTACTACAAGGTGCACCGGGCAGAACTGGGCGCAGGGAACTGGAACGACGGTTTCATCAAGAGCGACGAACTGAACCTTCAGTAAGCAGCTTCAACAAGTAAAGCGAAACCGCCGGGAAAGCCCGGCGGTTTTGTTTGGTAGAATTAAGGAATGGTGCGCGAGGCCAGGCCGTACGATGCGGACACCACTCCTTTTATCTAAATGACAATAACTAGCAAGACCAGGCTGGCCGATTATATGAACGGGGATGAAAAGCCCGCGTTCAACCCGCGGCTGGCCTGCCCGTGGCCGCGCCGGCCGCGGCTGGTGAACGTGGGGCAGATAGCCCCGGCGGAGCTGGACAGCTGGGTCATTCACAACGACGAGCAGGTTATAGTGGTGAACAAGCCGGGGGACCTGATCTGCCACCCGTCCAAGGACGGGCCCTGGTCCAGCCTGGCGGGCGCGGTGCGCGAGCACTTCGGCCTGGCCGCTGCCCACCTGGTGTTCCGGCTGGACCGCGAGACCAGCGGCGTGGTGGTGTTCGCCAAGACCCCCGCGGTGGCGGCCCGCCTGCAGACCGCCATGCAGCGGCGGCTGGTTGGGAAAACCTACCTGGCCGTAATGACTGGGGAATTTTCCGGCCCGGTGACGGTGGACCAGCCTTTGGGCCTCGACGAAGCCAGCCCGGTGTACGCCAAAGCTGGCGTAAGGCCGGACGGGAAGCCCGCGGTGACGCACTTTACCCCGCTGGTCTGCGGCGGGGGCTTTACGCTGGCGCGCGTGACCACCGGGACCGGCCGCATGCACCAGATCCGCGCCCACGCGCAGTGGCTGGGCCATTACCTGGCGGGGGACAAGATCTACGGCCCGGATGCCCGCTGCTACCTGAATTTTCTCGACTACGGCTGGACGCCGGCCCTGGAAGAGAAACTGCTGCTGCCGCGGCAGGCGCTGCATTGCGCCGAAATAGACATGCGTAAAGCGGGGCTGGAACAGGTGTTCTCCGTGCCGCTGCCAGCGGACCTGCGCGCCTTCTGCGCCGCCCGCGGCCTCACAGTTCCGGAGGGGCTTTAGTTAAAAGGTGACAGGTCTTGAATCTTGACATCAGAGGTTGAGCCGCCGGGGAAGCCCGGCGGTTTTGTTTTGGTAGAATGGTGGTGGAGAGTTAGGAGATATATGCAGCCTGATCATAAGCTTTATGAGGAGATGGTGCGGCGTGGCTCGCGGGGACAATGGTTCTGGCGGGTCGGCGTTTGGCTTTATGCGGCCGGGCTGCTGGGAATCTGCCTTGTGCTTGTGTTGTGGCCGATAGCTATCTTCTTCAGGTTCGGCAGGACGGGGATAGCCTATGCCGCGGCCATCCTGGTGATGGCCGCGCTGGCGGCGCTGGGGAGCTTCCTGCGGAGGGTCTCCTACAGGATAGCCCTGGGCGAGGGCATAGATATCACCCTGTATTTCGAGAAGCCAGCCGAAGGGAAGCGCTGACCTTGCGTGGAATAGGGAACGCGATGACGCGGAGCGCCGGGGAAGCCCGGCGGTTTTGTTTTGTCAGATATATGGTTTATCTGCGGGTTGGTCCGTGCGGGCGCGCATCAGGTTTTTCACCGTGTCCAGGAGGCACTTCTCGGTGAAAGGCTTGGGCAGGAAAGCTAGCGCGCCGAACATCCTGGCGCGTCTTTTTTCCGTCTCGAAGCTCTTTGCCGACATGACCATCACTTTAACTTTGGCCAGGCCGGGGTCCGAGGCGATCATCTTGCAGAGTTCCATGCCGCTTATCCCGGGCATCATGATGTCGGTGATGACCAGTCTGGGGAGGGTCTTCTTCACGGCAGCCATGGCGTCGCGCGGGTCCGGCACCAGCCGCACGGCGTAGCCGGCGCGGGTCAGGATGTCGCGCGCTATCTCCCCTACAAGTAGGTCATCCTCCACTATTATGATTTCCGGCATGTTCATATGCGTACCCCCGTGCCCTGGAATAGAGGATACATTATATTCACCGTGCTGGTCAGCCCGGCGGTTTTGTTCTGGGGAGGGTTACTGCTGCGGGGCCAGCGCCGGGGCTTCGCGCGCTTCCAGTACGCGGGAGGTGCTGCTTCCCCGGTGGAAGAGCCAGGAGGCCCACGCGCCTTTGGCGAAAGTGGAAAGGGTTATGGCCCACCAGATGCCCGGCGTGCCGAGGCCCAGGGTTATGGCCAGCAGCCACGCCGCCGGCCAGCGCGCCAGCGTGAGCGGCACGGAGATGAACATATAGTCGCGGGTATGGCCCAGGCCGGTGAAGACGCCTTCGAAGAGCAGTTCCCAGCCGAGGAAGACCTCGAAGTAGCCCACGGTGCGCAGGTAGCGGACGGCGTTGGCTATCACTTCGGGGTCCGACGTCATCGGCCGCACCAGCAGGTGGGGGATGAAGATGAAGGCCAGCGCCACCGGCACCAGCAGCGCGGTGATGAGAAAGCGGCCGCGCGCAACTATCTGCCGCACGCGCCGGATGTCGCCGCGGCCCAGGGACTGGCCTACCAGGGTGGCCATGGCGGTGGAAAAGCCGATGCCCAGGTAATAGGGTACGCCTTCCAGGCGGAAGCACACGCTTAAGCCCGCCAGCGGGGCTTCGCCGAAGCGCGTGATGATGACAGTAAGGGCGGGGTAGACCAGCGACCAGACCACGTTCACGGAGGCGGCCGGTATGCCTATTTTAAGAATGCTCGTCGAACGCGTAAAATCCGGCAGCCGGAGCACCTTGGAGAGCGGCGGCAGGTAGCCGCGCCTGCGCAGGAAAACCACCTGGAGCGCCAGTGCGCAGGTAATGGAAATGACCGAAGAAACGGCCGCCCCGGGCACGCCGAAAGGCCGGCCCGTGAGCCAGCCCAGGATCAGCACCGGGTCCAGCGCGATATTGAGCGCCACCGACAGGGACATGATCAGCACGTTGGTGCGCGTGTCGCCGTAGGCGTTAAAGATGCTGCCGGCCAGGTTGCAGAGGTAGTACAGCGGTAGGGCGCAGGCGTAGATGGTTAGGTACTGCCTGGCATAGCCCGCGGTCTCGGCCTGCAGCCCCATCAGGCCGAAAATAGAGCCGATGCTGGGCAGCAGCAGCGCCATGAGCAGGACGCAGACGCCCACGCTTAGCCAGGCCGCTTCCACGGCCGTCTGCCGCGCCTCTTCGGAGCGGCCCGCGCCGAAGAGCTGGGCTATCAGGCTGTTGGCGCCGGCGGCGGTGGTGTTCATCGCCGCCATGACCGCCCAGGTCAGGAAGGCGGCCGAGGCCACGCCGGCTATGGCGGAGGTGCCCAGCTTGCCCACCCAGAAGATGTTTATCGCGTCGAAAAGGATGAAGCCCAGGAACCCCAGGAAGGCCGGCACGGCTATCCTGAAAATCTCCCGGTCAAGCGGATGATGGACCCGGCGGGCGCTCATGGATACGATTTTACCTTATAACCTCCGGCCGAAGGAACTCCGGGCTGTCACTGTGCTAGAATAGTTTTGTCGGAGCGGATGCCCCGCGTTTAAAGCTTTTATGGCTGAAAAAACTGATTTTTCAAAAGAGGTCCATCGCGCCGACCGCGAGGAGTGTTATGTCTGTTTCAGGGCGAAGAAGAACTGTTTATGCGGCAGTATAAAGCCTTTCGCCACGAGGACGCGCTTCGTGATCCTCATGCATACCAAGGAAGCCAAAAAACAAAAAACGGGAACGGCCCGGCTGGCTAAACTGTGCCTGAAGAACGCGGAGCTTTTAATAGGGACTGATTTTACGCGCGATGAACGGGTTAATGCCCTGCTCCGGGATCCCTCCTATAGTCCTTTTGTCCTGTTCCCCGGACCTGAAGCCGTGAATTTTAAAACCCCCGGAGGCGGGCTGCTCCCGGAAGGGAAAACGCTTCTCGTCTTCGTTGTCGACGGGACCTGGGAATGCGCGAGGAGGCTTTTAAACAGAAGCCGGAACGTGCGCGCCTTGCCCCGGCTCTCGTTTTTTCGCGGCTATATCTCCCGTTTCGCTATTAAAAAACAGCCTGAAGAACACTGCGTTTCCACCATAGAGGCCCTCTATTATTTATGCAAAGAGGCCGAGGAAGCCGGCTATGAAAGCCTTAAGGCGCAAAGCGAGAACCTGATGGTCGTTTTAAAAAAACTGGTAGACATTCAGGGTAATTATAAGTGGGGAAGTCAGAGGGAGGGAAGAAAGGGGAAGGTACATCCCTGATTACCATTTGCAGCCGGTCGCGCATAGCCGCCGGGAAAGCCCGGCGTTTTTGTTGCGGCGGCCAGCTGGCCCCATTCGCGCTATTCCGCGCCGCCGTAACTGCGCGCGGCCTTGCGGAACCACTCTTCCGCCCGCTTCGGGTCCGCTGTGACGCCTTTGCCCAAAGTGTAGGCCAGCCCCAGTTCATACTGCGCGTCCGTCTGGCCTTTAACCGCGGCTTTGTACAGCCACTTTACTGCCTCTGCCGGGTCTTTCGCCGCGCCTTGGCCGGAGGCGTAGCGCAGGCCAAGTTCATACTGCGCATCCGTAAAACCCTGCTGCGCGGACTTCAGCAGCCACTTCAGGCTTTCCTCCGCGCCCCTGTCCTTGCCGTACAGCAGGCCGAGGTTGTACTGCGCGGCCGGGTCGCCTCGCTGCGCGAGAGGCAGGGCGGCCTTGAATTTTTCGGCCCAGCCGCCGCTCAATAATATGGACTCCTGCGTAGAAAGCGGGTTCGGCTGCACGAATTCCGGCGGGGCTTTGTCTGGAGCGAGTTCCTTAAACGGCAGCTTGTCGCCGGCGAGTTTTATCTTCGCCGAGCCGAATTCGGCGCCGCTGTAGCGCGCGGTAGCCAATTTCTTTATCAGCGTTACCTTGCACGACTTGCCGCCGTTAAAGGCCGGGTCGCTGACATAGGCCCGTATCTCCGGGAAAAAATACGGCCCGTCGTTTACCGGCCGCGGGTTATTGTTTAACAGCGGGTTTATCAGGCGGATGTAAATATCCCTGGGCTGCCCGGGCTGCAGTTCGGTGCGTTCCGCGTCGGAAGAGAAAGAACTGGTAACCGGCCCGTCCGGCATCCAGTCATCGCCCTCTACCGTCAGTGGCCGTTTGGCCAGCAGCGTGGCCTTTACCAGGACGAAGCCCGACCACGGGATATGGCTCTCAGTAATACCGCTTACAGCCAGCACGGCCGCGGCGTTCTCGCTGCAGCTCTTCTGGGCGGCATCATAGTCCGCCTCCACACGCTCCAGCGGGCTTACCCAGGTAAGGCGCCAGAGTACGCCGGCGGCTAAGAATAGCGCGGTCCCCCAGGCCATGGTGTTGATGCCCAGCCAATACAAGGCGCCCCGCTTGCGTCTGAACGCCTGGAACTTGCGAAAGGAGAAAAAGGAAACTATCACGAGCAGGCAGAAGATCGCGAAGTGTACCGCTAACAAAATCGGGTTTTCGCTGAAGAGGGCCCGGAACAGGTAGATGAATGCCATGGCGGTAAGCGCCCCGAGGCACAGAAAGAGCGCGAAAAATAGCGCGAGCAGCGGCCCCATCCATTTATTGGGCCCGGGGCCTGTTGGTTCTTCGTCGGCGGTTATCATAATTATATTCTCCGGTTATGCTGACATCACGGCCCGCGCGGCCAGCTGGCCGCAGGCGGCGGCTATGTCGGCGCCTTTCTCAGCCCGCAGGTAGGCGCGCACTCCGGCGGCTATGAGCTCCTGCTGGAACGCTTTTATGCGCGGCGCCGCGGGGCCTGGGCCGCCGGGCGGGTTGTAGGGGATCAGGTTGAGGCGGCAGGGGATGCCTTCTATCGCTTTGGCAAGCCCAGCGGAGTCGGACGGGCGGTCGTTCACGCCGGGGAGCAGGATGTACTCCAGCATAACGTGCGCCTGCCGCGCGCGGCAATATGCCCTTACGGCGGCCAGCACGCTTTTGAGCGGGTAAGTCTTTTCCATGGGCGTAAGGCGAGCGCGGAGTTCCGGGGCCGCCGCTATTACCGAGACGGCCAACCGCACTCGCAGGTCCGAGGTGGTCAGCTCCTCTATCGCCGGGATCACGCCCACGGTGGAGACCGTCATCTTGACCTGCGGGAAATGGCGGCCGCGGCTGTCGGAAAGTATCAGGATAGCCTTCTTGACGTTCTCCCAGTTCAGGAAAGGCTCGCCCATGCCCATAAAGACCAGGCTCCGCAGGTCCACGGCCTCGCGCCGGCAGGCTTCGAACTGGGCCACTATTTCCTGCGGGGTTAGCGAGCGCTTAAGCCCCAGGGAGCCGGTGGCGCAGAAAGTGCAGCCGCAGGCGCAGCCGGACTGCGAGGAGAGGCAGGCGGTCTGCTGGTCTTTGCCGGGCAGCACCACGCATTCGGCCAGGGCGTCCCCGGGAAAACGGAAGAGCAGTTTCCTGGTGCCGTCGGCGGAAACCAGTTTGCGCTCAGGCACGGGCAGGGGCTTGAGCGTGAAGGCGCGGCCCAGCGCGCTGGTCACGCGCTCCGGCACGTTCGGCAGCTGTGCAAGGTCCGTAGCTCCGCGGCGGTGCACGGCCAGGAAGACCGCGCCGGCGTTCCCGGGCTTCTCGCCCAGTCTAACCAGCGCCGCCGCTATTGCCGCGCGGGTCAGGCCCCGCAGGTCAGGTTCCATGCTGGATATTTTATGATATTGCCCGCCCGTAACTGTAAAGTTTGCGCTTCGAGTTTTTTAAAAGGAAAGTCAACCGCCAGGCGCCTGGCGCCTTTTATGCTTTAGCGGTTGAATATTGGCGGGGAGGCGTCTGTTGTGCGGGGATGAGGATGCCTGTCTTAATTCGCTGACTTTAATCGAAACCGCCGGGGAAGCCCGGCGGTTTCGTTCTAACGGAACAAGGCGCGGGCTGTCGGGATGGTCTTGTCGCCGGGATAAGCGGCTTTGTTCAGGCCTTGATCAGTTTTGCCGCGGTGGCGAACGCGGTTCTACCGAAAACCGCCGCGTTCCCCCAGCCCGCCGCCACGCATGAGGCGAGTATCGGCGTGGACAGCGTTTTTATAGTCCGGTTCCAGAAGGGGTAGTTCTCGTCGGCAAGCCTCAAAAGGGCGGCGGACAGCAGGAGGAAGGCCACCGGGGAGAGCCAGAGGTCGCGCGGCAGAGCGGCGGGCAGGCTTTGCTTCGTCAGCAGCGCCGACAGCACGACAGAAACTGAAAGCGTCCAAATAAGGAAGGTCGCCAGCGTGAAGAGCAGGCTGCTAAGCGTCATGCTCAGCGTGTAGCGTTTGACAAGGAGCAGCAGGAAGGCGAGCAGCACTATCCCCGCCGGCGCCAGCCAGAGAGCCACGGTCATGTCGGCCCTGCGGCTTTATGTTTGCGGGCCGGATCGGCTGGCGGCTCTTTTCGGCAGCAGCGGCAGGGACAGGGTGACCTTGGCGCCGCGGGGGGCGGCGTTCTGCGCCGTGGCGGTGCCGCCCTGCTGCTCCAGGAACTTGCGCGCGATGGTCAGGCCGAGCCCGATGCCGCGCGGCTTGGTGGTGAAGAAGGGCTCAAAGACCTTCTCTCCATCGCCATCAGGCAGCCCCGGGCCGCTGTCGGTAACGCTCAAAAGCGCCCGCGCAGCGTCATGAGAGGCCTCTATGGTCACCGTGCCGCCTTCCGGCATGGCCTGCACCGAATTGTCGAGGACGCAGCGGAGCGCGCAGGCTATAACGGCCATGTCCGCGTTCACGCACGGGTCCGTGGGGTCGGGGATGGCGCTAACCGTGACGGAAGGCGGGAACAGGTAAGATGCCGTCAGGTCTTTGATCGCGGAGTTTATATAAACCGGCGCGCAGTGCAGTTCCCTTGTCCGGGTGAAAGCGAGCATCTGCTCTATAACATCGTTGCTGTGCTTTACCTCTCCCTCGATTATCCCTATATGTTTCGCTACCTTCGGGTCGACAGCGGCCCCGCCGGCGCCTAGTTTGGTTTTGATGTAATAAATGGAATTCGCGATGATAGCCAGCGGATTGCGTATTTCGTGGCTGGTTACGCTGGCCATCTGATTCAGAAGATCCGGTTTTTTCCGGTTTTTATCCGTATTGTTCATAAACACCTTATATTGTCCGCGCCTTTGCCTGACTCCTTTATCCGTAACAGAATTTTAGCAAAAACCGCTGGGGGAGATAAGGACGCGGTTGCCTGACTTCCTAATTAGCAGTCTGCTGAAAAAGCCCTTTTCGGTTTCTTTTGGCCGCTTTCGGCCTGCGGCTTCGTTGCCCGCCGCTTACAGGCCCGACGGGCCTGCTCGCTTCCCGCGCCTTGCCTCGGCTCGAAATCGCCTCAAAATATTACCGAGGGGGCTTTTTCAGCAGACTGTTGGCACCGCCTGCGGAAATGTAGATAAGCTGGAAAGATGGTAAACAGCGCCCCTGCCTATTGGCCCGGCGGCTTTGTTTCCGGGTGGGGCGGGGCAATGTCGAAAAGAACAGGAACCTTTTGCCATTTGGATGAAAAATATCTATTCTAGCTGTATGGATGAAAAACCCTTGGAGATAGTTTATCAGGCGCAGAACCCGGCCGAGGCCGAGATGCTATGCGGAGTGCTCGAGTCTAACGGGGTGAAGTGCGTGCTGCTGGACAGGAATGCGAGCGGGATGGTGGCCGGTTTTGGCCCCGCTATCCCCGTAAGGCTGGCTGTCGCGGCCGAGGACCTGAAAAAAGCCATGGAGATATTAAAATCATTTGAATACAAAGAAGGCTAAAACAGGAACTTAGGTCGGCTATGGGGACAGTCTGTTTAATTCCGGCATGACCGCCGGGGAGCCCGGCGGGGTTGTTCCCGGCGCTGAAGCATGCGCCGCGGCGCTCATTAAAAGTTAAAATATAAAGCGGATGTGCTTTGGCCAAGCGGGCCGGGGCCGAAAATTTCAAGAGGAGATTAGCGCGAAATATATGATGAATTGTCCAAAATGTTCTTCCGAGGCGCTGGTTGAAACACCGGCCCTGGGAAATATACCGCTCGACGTCTGCCCGGGCTGCTCCGGCATCTGGTTCGACAAGGGCGAACTTGAAGCCCTGCTTAAACAATCGCAGGGCTGGGACTCGGCGGACTTCGATCTTGTTAACGCCAGGGCCGGGGGCCTTGTCTGCCCCCGCTGTAAAAATAAGATGGCGCGCGGAGGCCTGGTGAACCCGCTCTTATTAGTGGATAAATGCCAGTCCTGCGGCGGGGTCTGGCTTGATGCGCACGAACTGGAACTTTTAAGAAAACTGCTCGGCCTTACCGGGGGCCCCGCCGAAGTGAAGGTGGCCAGGCACGCCGCGGTCCAGACCGCGTCCCCGGCGCCGGACGGTAAAGCCGCGCTGATAAAGGCTGTCTCCGCGGCCGGCGCTATACTGGGGCTGGTCGGCTTAAGTTTTGAAATGTACCTTTACTTCAGCCCGGCGGCCGCGGTGTCGCATGCGCCGTCCGCTGGCTTGTCCGTCGCCAGCCTCCTGCTTTGCGCCGGCGGGGTTTTTGGTCTGAATCGGGAAGAATAGGGGGGTTATGCCTAAATGACTTATCAGCAATAAGTCAAAGGGGCATGCTGAGAAGTTATGGAGAAACAAATGAAAAACCTGGTTTTCCCCGCGGTCTTAACACTGCTGGCCTGCGCCTGCGGCACCCCGCCGGCCCTTTACCAGGCGGCCGAGAGCGGGAATGTGGCGCAGATAAACGCCATTCTCTCCGCGGGAGGCAACCCTAACGAGCAGGCCCACCCCTGGGGCAACAGGACCGCGCTGCACATGGCCGCCGCCAGGTCCCAGGTAGCCGCGGCCAAACTGCTCCTTGAGCGCGGCGCTAATCCCAACATCCAGGCTATCCTGCCGGTCCCGTTCCACAAGCCGCATAACCGCGGCACGGCGCTGCATTACGCGGCCTGTACCGGCAATGTGGAGATGGTCCGCCTGCTGCTGGCGCACGGCGCGGACCCCGAGCCTTGCATAGGGGAATGCGAAAGCCCTTTCCCTAACGGTTTCCTGGGCCGCTGGGAGAGCGGCACGCCGCTGCAATTGGCCGAATTCCATAACCAGGGCGCGGTGGTGGAGCTCCTCAAGGCCGCTATTTCGGCTAAAACTGGGGCGGCGGCAACGGGAGGTTTTAAGAGCGCGGACGCATACGGCTCCATACTCGGCGAACTCCTCAGCGGGTACCAGGGCGGCGGGAAAACCATCGCCATAGCGGACCTCACTTACGTGGACGGGCGCGCCTCCGCCGATGGGGATGTGATAGCCGCGCGTATGACCACCGAGCTTATTAAAATGAAAAATGTGCGGGTGGTAGAGCGCAAACAGATACAAAAAATCCTGACGGAGCTGAACCTCCAGAGCACCGGGGTGGTGGACCCGGACTCGGCGAAGAAGCTGGGGAAGGTGCTGGGGGCGGACCTGCTTGTAGTGGGCAGCCTGGACGAATTGCCGGGTAAATTACTTGAAATTAACCTCCGCCTTGCCAGCGTGGAGTCGGGCGAAGCTGTCAGCGCCGCTTCAGGCCAGATAAGGAAAGACTGGCTGAACTAGGCGGGGGGAGAATACGCTGTTTGTCATAAAGGGGAAAGCCGCGATATCCGGAATCGAGTTAAAGGGCGTTCCGCCAGGGGCCGGCGTTAATTACGTTCTTAAAACCCTGCCGTTTCAGGAGCCCCGCGGCTATTCCGCTGCGCGCTCCTGACGCGCAACAAAGGACAACGGTTTTTTCCTTATCGAGCTCCCTGGCCCTCTGCCTGAGCGAGTCAAGCGGGATATTAAGGCTTCCCGGGCGCGCGCCGTCTTTTGCCAACGGCGGCATTTTTGTTCTTTACCCCTTATCCCGGAGATTTCTGAAGAGCAGGAAGCCCGCTATCCCGGAAATCAAGATTTAGGGCGGAAGGCCGCTCGATGAAAATGATCCGATGACTGTTCCTTCTTATATCCTTACCCGAGTTTATTGTCTTCCACCAGCTTTTTTAGTTCGGTGATGTCGGGATTGATCAGGAAGGGCTTGCCTACGGATCTCATGGCGCTCTGTACGTCTTTTAAGCCGTTGCCGCTTATAAGCAGCACCACGGAGTCATTCTCTTTAACTTTTCCCTCTTTTACCGCCTTCAGCAGCCCCGCGTAAGTAGCGGCGGCGGCCGGTTCCGCGAAAACGTTGGAGCCGCGGGCTATGGCGGGGATGGCCGCCAGTATTTCAGCGTCCGTGACGCTTTCGGCAAAGCCGCCGGAGTCGCGGATGGCCATGACGGCCGCCATGCCGTCGCGCGGCAGGCTCACCGAGATGCTGTCGGCTATGGTGACGCCGGAAACCGGCTGTATCTCCCCGCTGGATTCAAAGGCCCGTTTTACGGCGTCGGAATGCTCGGCCTGCACGGCCACCAACTGCGGCAGGCGCTCTATAATGCCCAGCCGGTGGAATTCCACAAAGCCTTTCCAGATGCCGCTTATAATATTACCGTCGCCCACGGAAACGAACACCTTGTCCGGGGTTTCCCAGTTCATCTGCTCGCAGATTTCGAAGGAACAGGTCTTCTTGCCTTCGCGGGTGAAAGGATTGATGCCGGTGCTGCGGTTGTACCAGCCGTATTCTTCGGAGGCTTTAAGGCAGAGGTCGAAGGCGTCGTCGTAGGTGCCCTTCACCATTATGACGCTAGCCCCGAAGACCAGCAGCTGCGCTATCTTGGGGGCGGGGGCCGTCTCGGGCACGAAGATAACGGTCTTCATGCTCAGGCTGGCGGTCAGGCAGGCCAGCGAAGAGGCGGCGTTGCCGGTAGAGGCCGTGGTTATAACTTTCTCCTTAAGTTCCAGCGCGCGCGCGGTCACCACCGCGCTGGCCCTGTCTTTGAAGGAGGCGCTGGGGTTGCGGCCGTCGTCCTTAATGTAAAGATTGGGCACGCCGCATTCGGCGCCAAGCTTCTCAGCCTTATAAAGCGGCGTCCAGCCGACCTGTACCGGCGGCACGTTCTTTATGCTGGTTACCGGCAGTATGTCCAGATAGCGCCAGATGCTGTGGTTCTGGTTGTCTTTGAGTACGTCGTAATTAAGGCGCTTTTTAATAAGGTTATAGTCATAGAGCACCTGCAGGTTCCCGCCGCAGGCGGTGCAGGTGTACTTAGTCTCGGTAAGTTTGTGGTCCTTGCCGCAGCGGATGCACTGTAAAGTCTTGATTTTCTTCATAGATCCTTAAATGGCTTCTTTAAAAAACACAGTCACCGGGCGTCCAGCCTCCGGTTTTTCAACTACTAGCAGCATCTGTGTGCATGCTTCGTGCTTGCTGCCCGTAAAAAGAGGCATAGCCGGATAGTTGGTGACCGTGATATGCTTGGTTCCGTTGCCGTCTGCGGTTACTTCCAGCTCGCCCCTGTTCTGCACGCACCAGATCACGGGGTTGCCTTCCGAACGGGCGGGATCCGCCAGCGCCATTTCATAGGTCAGCCCCGCCGCTTTCGCCTGTTTCAGCAGCGGCGCTATCTCCCGGTTTCGGGTCCGGTTTACGGTCAGTCCGTAGAAAGCGGGCCCAAGCCAGAGGTAGCAGAACCACAACCCGAATACAGCCAGGAGCGGGTAGATGACGAATTTGCGCAACTGCCTGAAGTTTACCAGCGGTTCCTCTAACGGCTTTTTATTTTCCGTGTTCATGGTTCAACCGGGAAGGACTGTCGTACCGGCCTTGCCGGCCAGGGTTTCCTCGAACAGATCGGTTTTTGAAATATAAGCCACGCTGCCGCCGCCCTTGATAAATTCTATGACCGCCTTTATTTTTGGGCCCATGGAGCCCGCGGGGAAAGGCGGGGGCACCTGGTTGTAGATGGCCTCCAGCTCGGAAACCTTTATCACGCGGAGGCTCTTCTCGTCGGGCTTCTGGTAATTCAGCTTGGCGCCGTCCTCGCCCGTGAAGATGGTCAGGCTGACCTCCACCTCTTCGCCGCGGGCCTTGGCGCGCTTCATCAGCATGCAGCCGAGCAGGGCGCTGGCCAGGTCCTTGTCGATGACGGCTTCCACGCCGGTGTACATCTTGAGGGGCTTTTTGCCCCTGGCGGGCTTGGTGTACTTCACGCCGTAATTGGTGGTGTAGATCTCCTGGCCGTCCTTTATCTCCGGGGTCACTTCGCGCACGGGAATACCGCCGCCGCCCACGGTGATGGGCACTATGCCCTTATCGAGCAGGGCCTCGATGGCGTCTATCTCGACGATGTCGGTGGGCACGGGCGAGGGCACCACGCGGCGCCAGATCTCGGCGCCCCTGTTGTCCTTCTTGTAAAGCTTAACGGCCCAGCCGTTCTCCCTTTTGCGTTTGTCGGCTTCCTCGCGGGTGTAGGAAGGCCCTATATATTTTGAAGGGCTCTTGAAATCGGGGTCGTCCTTGTCCACCACCACCTGGGTGACTATGCCGGCAAGCAGGTTGTCTATCCCGCGGATGTTAAGCTCGTTATTCAGCTGCCCCAGCATGAAGGCCATAGCGCCCTGGGTGTCCGCCACGCAGACGTCCAGCGGCAGCGGCGGCATCTCCGGGCGGCACATCTCGGCGCGCAGCAGCACGTTGCCCACCTGCGGGCCGTTGCCGTGCGTCATCACGTAGAGGTCTTTTGGGTGCTTTTCAAAAATGTCGGCCACCAGTTTGCCGGTGTCGGCGGTGCGCTGCCACTGCATAGCTATGTCGGGGGTTATGGCCTTGCCGTCCTTATCTTTAAGGCCCACCGGGGCTACCTCGTTGCCGCCGAAAGCGAAGATCCTTATCTTTTTCATTTTGTGATGTTCTCCTTGTTGTTGGCCGCCGCGGCTGTCGGCAAGGCTTCCAGGGCTGCCAGGCGGACCGCCCCGCTGAATTTCGACAAATTTTCTTCGTCGGACTCAAGGTTCGCCAGCAGGCGCAGCGTTATTTCAAGTTGCACGCCTCCGGCGGCCGGCTTATTCACTATGTTCTCGCGCGTTACTCCGGGCAGGCGGTTACAGGGGGTTTCAGCCTGGAAACCGGCTGCGTTAAGCCGCCAGGCCACCAGTTGCGCCGCCTGCTTGTTGCCGCCGCCCACGCAGACCCAGCTGCCATAGTCCGCCTGCGCGTGTATGGAAATGCCGAGCACGCTGGAGGTGGCCAGCCTTAAGGCTTCCGGGTCGTCGAAATGTGCGGCCGCAATGTGCAGGCTGTTGTTTTTTGCGCCCTTCCAGCCGTTGAAGATGTACAGGTTGAAATCCTTACCGGCCACGCTGCGGGCTACCCGGGCGGTGGCGCGTTCTATGTCGCCGCCGTGTATTGCGAACACTACGGTCTTAGAGGCCCTGTCATAAATCTCGCGGGAATAATCCAGGCCTTCGGTGTTGGCGGCCTGGAGGGCCGGGAAATTGGGATAGACGTCTTTGCCGCGGCGCAGGGACGCGCCATTATTGGAGCAGGCGGCGGCCATGGCCAGGGCGAGGACTAAAATGATTTTTCTTGCGCTCATGTTAAAAACCCCGGGCAGGACCCGGGATATCCATATAATATAATAAAAAAGACCCTTAAAAGAAACGCCGCGGGCCCGTTAAGGACCTGCGGCGTTCTTTGACTGTTATTTCAGGCTTACAGTACGCGTTTCTGCCCGGCTTTGTACATTCCCCTTATCACTTCGGCTGGGTTCTTCTTGGTGCAGGCGGCTATCATGGCGGCTATGACGAAGGGCTTGTAGCCGGCTTCTTTATAGGTGCCGATACGGGCTTTTTCGAAGACGCTGGCGCTGACTTCGCCGGCCTTACAGGAGATGTCGGTGATGTCGGCGGGCAGGCAGTGCATGTACACGGCCTTGCCGCCCTTGGTGAGCTTCATCTTGGGCTCGTCGCATTCCCAGCTCTTGAACTTGGCGTTGTTCTCAAGGCACTCTTTCTCGAGGGTCTTGAGGCCGGCCTGGTCGCTCTTTTCGTACAGGGCGGTGCGGCGCTCCATGACCTTGAACGGCGCCCAGCTCTTGGGGTAAACGATGTCGGCGTCCTTGAAGGCGCTTTCCATGCTGTTGGAGACTTTGAAGGAGCCGCCGGAGGCCGCGGCGTTCTTCTTGGCGACTTCGATGGTGTCGGGGAGGAGGTCGTAGCCTTCGGGGTGGGCGAGTTCCACGTTCATGCCGTAGCGGGTCATGAGGCAGATGACGCCCTGGGGGACGGAGAGGGGTTTGCCGTAGCTGGGGGAGTAGGCCCAGGTCATGGCTATTTTCTTGCCCTTGAGGTTCTCGAACCCGCCGAAATGGTTCTTGATGAAGAGCAGGTCGGACATGGCCTGGGTGGGGTGGTCGAGGTCGCACTGGAGGTTGACCACGGCGGGGCGCTGGTTGAGGACGCCCTGCTTGTAGCCGTCGTCCAGGGCAACGGCTACTTCCTGCTGGTAGGTGTGGCCTTTGCCTATGAACATGTCGTCGCGGATGCCTACGACTTCGGTGAGGAAGGAGATCATGTTGGCGGTTTCGCGGACGGTTTCGCCGTGGGCTATCTGGGATTTGCCTTCGTCGAGGTCCTGGACGGCGAGGCCGAGCAGGTTGCAGGCGGAGGCGAAGGAGAAGCGGGTGCGGGTGGAATTATCGCGGAAGTTGGAGACGGCGAGGCCGGTTTTGAACATATCGACGGAGATGTTCTTGGCGTGCAGCTCTTTCAGGAGTTCGGCTATGATGAACACGGCCTTAAGTTCTTTTTCGGATTTTTCCCAGGTCAGCAGAAAATCCTTCCCCTGCATGTCGACATTAAGCGCCGCCAGTTCGTTCAAAGACTTTTCGATATCAATAGACATTTTTAATCTCCAGGTTGTATAAAATCAAAAGCGGAACCGTATTTATTCTACAAAAAAGACCGCCCCGGGGTTGAGGGGGTAGGGGATCGGACCGCGGGTGGAGCGAAGCGACACAATTCAACTGTATCTAACAGGATGCGAAGT
>JAVHRY010000012.1:0-5287 GCA_036171915.1 Elusimicrobiales bacterium
TGCGCTTCGCTATCCGCGAAGGCGGCCACACCGTGGGCGCGGGCGTAGTGGCGGAAATTCTGGAATAATCGGCGGGCGGCCGGCAACCGGCCGCTGTTTACGCCACTGAGTACTGGAGAAACTATGGCTGATAGAATACACATAACACTTGGCTGCAGCGTGTGCAAGAATAAGAATTACCACTTTGCTACCGGCAAGAAAAAAGAGAATAAGATAGAGCTTAAGAAGTTCTGCCGGGCCTGCGGCAAGCAAACCGCGCACAAAGAAGTAAAGTCCTGATCTTGCTGCGGGAGCGTCGGTTAACGGTAAACCAGCGGTCTCCAAAACCGCAACTGAAGGTTCGATTCCTTCCGCTCCCGCCAGTACTTGAGTCGGCGTCAGGCCAAGTACCATGCTGCCAGGCGCCAATATCGGGGAGGGAGTTTTTAAGGGCCGCGCCGGTCGGTTGTCGGTTTTAAATTATGAATAAAATAAAGAGTTTTTTAAAGGAAGTCTACGAGGAACTTACAAAGGTTTCCTGGCTGGGGCGGAAGGATGTTATCCGCTCCACGGTGGCCGTGGGTTTTGTGGTCATTATCGTCGCTATTTATATAAGCGTGGTAGACCTGGGCCTTAACGCTTTAGTCCGGTCAATACTGGGAGGCCGCTAATGGCTAAATCATGGTACGTAATTCACACCCGCACCGGTTTTGAGGAGCGCGTTCTGAAGATGCTCCAGTCAAAGATCGAGGCTAACGAGTTTGCCGGCCACATCGCGCAGGTCCTTATTCCCACCGAGGACGTGATGCAGGTTAAGAATAACCTGAAAAAAGTAAGCAAGCGCAAATTTTTCCCGGGCTACGTGCTGGTAAGCATGGAGCTGGACAGTAATACCTACTGGGCCATACGCGGAGTGCAGGGCGTCAGCGGGTTCCTGGGCGATCCCAAACCCGTCCCCATGGACGAGGTGGAAGTGCAGCAGATACTGGAACTGATGAATTCCACCAGCCAGGAAAAGCCCAAGCCCGCGGTGCAGTTCGAAAAGGGCGAAAATGTGCGCATCGTGGAAGGGCCCTTTAAACACTTCATGGGCTTGGTTGAGGATGTCAACGAGCAGAAAGCCAAGTTGCGCGTGACCGTTACGGTGTTTGACCGCCCTACCCCGGTTGAACTGGATTTCCTGCAGGTAGAAAAAGCCTAAGGGCCGCAAGCTTCAGCGGCCTGTAGCGGGTTCCGTGTTACGCGGGACCAGCTTGGCAAGGAAAGCAATAATGTCGTTATTAAGGCTTTGGCCTTGTAAGCGAACAAAAACAGAAACTTAAGGAGACTTATTAAAGGGCGTTTTCCTTTAATTTATTTAACATGGCAAAACTAAAAAAAGTAAAAACATTCATAAAACTTCAGATCCCGGCCGGCGCCGCCAATCCCGCGCCCCCCGTCGGTCCCGCGCTCGGCCAGCACGGCGTCAACATCATGGATTTCTGCAAACAATTCAATGAGAAGACCCGCAAGCTCGAGCAGGGCGTGCCGATCCCCGTGGTCATCACGGTTTTTGAGGACCGCACCTTCACCTTCATAACCAAGATGCCTCCTATGGCGGCCCTTATAAAAAAAGCCGCCGGGCTGGCCAAGGGCTCCGGCGCTCCGAATAAAGAAAAAGTGGGCAAGCTTACTCTTAAACAGGTTGAGGAAGTGGCGAAAATAAAACTGCCGGACCTTAACACCAAAGACGTAAAGCGGGCCATGGAGATGGTAAAGGGCACCGCCCGCAGCATGGGCGTGGACATAATTTCGTAAAGCGCGAACCGTAAGGCGTAAAGGGTGAAAAGCGTTTCCTTAACGCGGCTCTTCGCGCTTTCCGTTTAGCGCCGTACGTTTAACGAGGAAGCGGGACCTTCCCGCGCATGAACCTCGGGGGCCGCAAGCCCTGGAAAAAACAAGGAGAAAACAAAATGGGAAAAAGAATAGAGAACGTGAAGAAAGGCCTGGACCTTAGCAAGAAATACACGGTAAAGGAAGCCGTGGCGCTGTTAAAGAAGAGCGCCAACGCCAAGTTCGATGAAACGGTGGAAGTGCACCTCAGGCTCGGCATAGACGTAAAACAGTCCGACCAGCAGGTGCGCAGCACCGTCAGCCTGCCCCACGGCACCGGCAAGACCAAGAAAGTAGCCGTTATCGCCAAAGGCGAAAAAGAAAAGGAAGCCCAGACGGCCGGCGCGGATGTCTACGGCGGCGCGGACCTGATAGAAAAGATAATGGGCGGGTTCATGGATTTCGACGTGCTCGTGGTCACCCCCGACATGATGAAAGACGCCGCCAGGCTCGGTAAAACGCTGGGGCCCAAAGGTATGATGCCCAACCCCAAGAGCGGCACCGTAACTTTTGAAATAGCCAAAACCGTTAAAGAACTTAAGGCCGGCCGCATAGAGTTTAAAGCCGATCCCCAGGGGATAGTGCACGCGGTAGCCGGCAAAGCCTCTTTCCCGGAGGACAAGCTGGCCGAAAACGTGCAGGCCGTAATAGACGCCGTGCTTAAGGTTAAGCCGCCGTCTTCCAAGGGCGTTTACGTTCAGTCGGTGTTTATTTCTTCGGCCATGGGGGCCGGGTTCTCGGTAATAGCGGAACAAAAAACCCAGAACTAAAGGGATAAGGCCCGCCCGCATCCGCGGGCGGGCCTCATAAATTAATAGCAAAGGGGTTAAAATGTACAAACTCAGAACTTTTGGCGCTTTGGCGGCCTTCTTATCTGCGTCCACCCCGGCTTTTGCCAGCGAGGCCGACTTAAAAATACCGGATCTTTCAAGCGTGGCCTTTCTTGGCGTATCCGGCCATACCCTTCTTTTAGGCGGGCTCGTGATCTGCGTGCTGGGCATGCTGTTCGGCCTCATCCAGTCCATGCAGATCTCCAACCTCCCCGTGCACAAGTCCATGAGGGACATCTCGGAGCTCATTTACGAGACCTGCAAAACCTACCTCTTCACCCAGGGCAGGTTCATAGCCCTCCTCTGGGTCTTCATAGCGTCCATCATGGTCTGGTACTTCAACATGAAGCCGGACATGACCGCCTCCAAGATCCTGATCATCGTTATCTTCTCCATAGTGGGTATCCTGGGCTCCTACTCGGTGGCCTGGTTCGGCATCAGGATCAACACTTACGCCAACAGCCGCACCGCGTTCGCCGGGCTTAAGGGCCTCCCCTACCCGACGATGCAGATCCCGCTTAAGGCAGGCATGTCCATCGGCATGCTGCTGATCTCCGTCGAGCTTGTCCTGATGCTCTTCATCCTTCTCTTCGTGCCGGGCGACTACGCCGGCCCCTGCTTCATCGGCTTCGCCATCGGCGAGTCGCTGGGCGCCGCGGCGCTCCGTATCGCCGGCGGCATCTTCACCAAGATCGCGGACATCGGCTCCGACCTGATGAAGATCGTGTTCAAGATCAAGGAAGACGACGTCCGGAACCCCGGCGTGATAGCGGACTGCACCGGCGACAATGCCGGCGACTCCGTGGGCCCCACGGCCGACGGCTTCGAGACCTACGGCGTGACGGGCGTCGCGCTTATTACCTTCATTCTTCTGGCGGTCTCGCCCCAGGTGTTCATGGGCAGCGGCATGACCGAGGAAGCGGCCCGCGCCATGGCGCAGGACACCCAGATAAAGCTGTTGGTGTGGATCTTCGTAATGCGCATCGGCATGATTGTGACCAGCGCGTTCTCCTACTGGGTGAACGGCCTGATCACCAAGGCCATGTACGGCGCTTCCAAGAAGTTCAACTTCGAGCACCCGCTCACCATGCTGGTGTGGCTGACGTCCATCGTCTCCATCGGCATGACGTACCTGCTCTCCTGGCTGCTGATCCCCGAGCTGGGCGACGGGACGCTGTGGTGGAAGCTCAGCACCATCATCACCTGCGGCACTATAGCGGGCGCGGTCATTCCCGAGTTGGTTAAGGTCTTTACCTCCACCAACTCCGGGCATGTGCGCGAAGTGGTGTCGGCCGCCAAAGAGGGCGGCGCTTCGCTTAACATCCTGTCGGGCCTGGTAGCCGGCAACTTCAGCGCTTACTGGCTGGGCATGGCCATCATCTTCCTGATGGGCTTGGCTTACATCGTTTCCACGTTCGGGCTTGGCGCGCTGATGGCGGCTCCCGCTATCTTCGCGTTCGGTCTTGTGGCCTTCGGCTTCCTGGGCATGGGCCCGGTTACCATAGCCGTGGACTCCTACGGCCCGGTTACGGACAACGCGCAGAGCGTGTTTGAGCTGTCTACCATAGAGACGATCCCCGGCATTAAGGAAGAGATCAAGCGCGACTTCGGTTTCGACGTGGACTTCGAGAACGGCAAGAAGTTCCTGGAAGAGAACGACGGCGCGGGCAATACGTTCAAGGCGACCGCCAAGCCGGTGCTGATCGGCACGGCCGTGGTGGGCGCTACTACGCTTATCTTCGCCATCATCCAGATGCTGTCCGCCAAGTACGGCACTGCGGGCCCGGACGGCATTTACGCCGGGCTTTCTATTCTTAATCCGAAGTTCCTGCTGGGACTTATCACCGGCGGCGCGATCATCTTCTGGTTCGCCGGCGCTTCCATGCAGGCCGTTACTACGGGCGCTTACCAGGCTGTGGACTTCATTAAGAAGAACATTAAGCTGGACGCTACCGTTAAGAAGGCTAACGTGGAGGACTCCAAGAAGGTGGTGGAGATCTGCACTAAGTACGCCCAGAAGGGTATGTTCAATATCTTCCTGGTGGTGTTCTTCAGCACGCTGGCTTTCGCCTGCCTGAACCACTACTTCTTCATCGGCTACCTGATCTCGATAGCGATCTTCGGGCTGTACGAGGCTATCTTCATGGCTAACGCGGGCGGCGCGTGGGACAATGCCAAGAAGCTGGTGGAGACGGAGCTTAACATGAAGGGTACTCCGCTGCACGACGCTTCCGTGGTGGGCGACACCGTGGGCGACCCGTTCAAGGACACGTCTTCGGTGGCCATGAACCCCATCATCAAGTTCACCACCCTCTTCGGCCTGCTGGCCGTAGAGCTGGCCATCACGCTGCCTGCGAACACGAGCCACATCCTGGCGGCCGTCTTCTTCGCCATCAGCGTCATCTTCGTGTGGCGCTCCTTCTACAGCATGCGCATCCCCAACATCGAAGGCAAATAAGTTCGCCTTAGAAATAATGAAACTCCCCGCCAACCGGCGGGGAGTTTTCTTTATGGGGGGAAACGATCCGCGAGATGCGAAGTCGGGCGCGGCCACGGGGACCGGAACGCAAAACGCGCTCGGGGCACACCGTGCCCTCGCTCGGCAT
>JAVHRY010000013.1:0-5274 GCA_036171915.1 Elusimicrobiales bacterium
AGCCGCTTTGGGGAAGGGGGCCCCAGCCCGATTATCCCGGCTGGGGGGAACCGCGCAACGGTGCCTGCGCGGCGGAAGGGCAACCCCTCGACAGTACCCCGACTTCGCTTCCTGCGGCCTAATTTAATTAATATGAAAATAGGAGCGGCACTTGGGTTTAACCTTATTGACTATCCCGGCAGGATAGCCGCCGTAGCCTTTACGCCCGGCTGTAACTACCGCTGCCCCCATTGCCACGCCGCGCCGCTGCTGGGCGGCGCTAAAGACCTCGGAGACCAGGGGTTCCTGGACTACCTCGAAACCGTAAAAGAATGGGTCACCGGCGTGGCCATCTGCGGCGGCGAGCCCACTATACAGCCCGGCCTCCTCGCCTTCATAGAGCAGGTCCGCTCGCGTAACCTCGCGGTAAAATTAGACACCAACGGCGGCAACCCGAAAATCCTGGCGCAGCTCCTCGCCCGGAACCTGGTAGACTACGTGGCCATGGACGTAAAAGGGCCGCAGGCCCTCTGGTCCGCCGCCACCGGCGTGCCGGGTTACCAGGCCGAAATGCTGGAAAGCCTGAAGATCGTAGCCAGCTTCCCTGTCTACGAATTCCGCACCACCGTGGCCCCGGTGATCCGTGAGGGGGGAAACATCTCTTTCCTTACCGTTCCCGAAATGGCCGCCACCGCCCGCCTGATAAGAGATACAACGGGCAGTTCTGCGCATAAATATTACGTACAAAAATTCATGCCCAGGAAAGACGGCCTGCTGGATAAGCGCCTTGAAACTTTCCCCGAAACGCCGGTACCGCTTTTGCAGGAGATACACAAAGAAGTCTTAAAACAGCTCCCGAATACACAATTAAGAGGATAAACCCATGACTAAACTTGACATAGCCGTGCAGAAACTTTCCCCCGGAGTAAAAATGCCCGGCTACGCCCACGACGGCGACGCCGGCCTGGACCTCTACTCCACCATCGACCACCTGCTGCTGCCCGGCGAGCGCATCCTTGTCCCCACCGGCCTTAAAATGGCCATCCCGCACGGCTACGAAGGCCAGGTGCGCCCCAAGAGCGGCCTCGCCCTCAAACACGGCATCACCGTGCTCAACACCCCCGGCACCGTGGATGCCCCCTACCGCGGCGAAGTCGGCGTCATACTGATAAACCTGGACCCCAAGACCCCTTACGAAGTGAAGAAAGGCGAAAAAGTGGCCCAGATGGTCTTCAATAAAGTGGAATACGCCGCTTTCACCGAAGCCGCGGACCTCACCGCCACCACCCGGGGCGAAGGCGGCTTCGGCAGCACCGGCAAACATTAACAGTCTGCTGAAAAAGCCCCCTCGGTAATATTTTGAGGCGATTCCGAGCCGAGGCAAGGCGCGAGAAGCGAGCAGGCCCGTCGGGCCTGTAAGCGACGAGCAACGAAGCCGCAGGCCGAAAGCGGCCAAAAGAAACCGAAAAGGGCTTTTTCAGCAGACTGTTAAGCAACCCGGCAGTAATAAAAGAACCGGCTTGGTTAGCCGGTTCTTTATTTTTAAATCCGGATCTGTAGGAAACATAAGAGCGATTATCGGTTGATTTTTCTGGAGAATTTCCTCTTTTCCTTCGCCTGAAATTTGCCGAGAACTTCTCTTACCGCTATAATAACAAAAAGCGGGCCTTTTCTTTGAAATTTTACAGAGTTTCCCCGCGCCCGGCGGTTGCCGGGCGTGTCGGGCGGTGGTTGGGCGGGTCGTCAGCCGGGGCGGGTTCTATTGTTGGTACATAATGCGTATTCTACAAAAAAGGCGCACTATCTGCGCTTATTTAAACGCAGCGCCAGAGGGGAAAGGTATTTAAGGAAGTCTGAAAGTGCGCTTTTATAGGTGGAAGGCGAACTAACTTTTCTTGTCTCTTTTTTGAGAAGAACGGGCCTCGCTACTTTTACTTTGTGTTAATGTGGCTTTCCAGCCTTTCGGCGGCGGCCAAGGTACGCCCCATTCAGTAAGTTGTTTTTTCGTCCATCCTCCATTGGTGGTACGAGCTTTTTCAATTTCATCAAGTGAAGGAACTTTCATATAAAAACTACCTCGGGGGCCCCGGCCGCGGGGCGTGGGGATATCAGTATATGCGGATATCCAGATATCTACGCCGGCAGCTTGGAGTAGAAGGAGTTTAAAACTTCATACGCCGCCGATAGATCACCGGGGAGGCCGCACGTGCCGGCTAAGGCCCCAAAGGGCGTCTTCCATGCGGCGGGCGGCCGGGCGAGAGCTGCCGGCAGGGGGTGGGTCTTCCGGCGCTTAAAGGTGGCGTCCAGCGCCTTACGGGTCTTGGCGTGATCCATCTTGCCGGAGCCGATCAGCAGGAGCATATCGATAAGGTCGCGGGCGCGGGAGTCGGGCGTTTCGCGCGGCAGGGTGTAGCTGTGAAGTTTCTCGGCGAAGTGCTGCTCCCGCGAAATAGTGGGGAACTCCGCGCCGGGGATGCCGGCGAACTCAAGCCAATCATGGGCGTGGGTCATATCGAACGGCGCAAGAACCACGTCGCCGGCGCCGACATCGAGGTGAAAGCGCACAAATGTCCGGCCATCGAGGCGGGCCTCGACAGGGAAGCGGGCGCCGCCGTAGGGCGCCGCATCCAGGTCCAGCATGGCTTCGCCGATAGTGAAAGAAAAGAAATCGCCCAGATCCCGGGCCGCGGACTCCGTGAGCGCATCGAGTATCATGGTTTTAAGGGGGAGGTCTTTCTCTGCGCCCAGGGAATGACGAAGTGCCAAGTCTATATCCTTGGTGGCTCGGGCTTCTTTCATCCGTAATTCCAGCGCATAGCCGCCTTTAAGAATCCAGGCCGCGTCTTTCCTGGCGAACAGTCGGGAGAGCAGGCGGTCGAAAGCCACCTCGCGCATGAGACGCTGGAGATCTAACTCTTCGGTTTTTGCTTTTTGTTTAAGGCGGTCTTCCAAGGCGCGGCGGAATGCCGTCGGGGTTGCATACTTCTTCGGCTTATCCATTATTGGTCTCCCCTGAGTTGCTCGATCTCTTTCTTTATGGCGGCAGGAATCCGTCCGTTGCGGGCCAGTTCCGTGTGGGTAATGAGCCCGAGCTGGAACGCTTGCTTCACCGCTTGCTGCATGTGATCCATCTGGACCGTGCGGGTGACCAGAAGATCGGCGATGGTTTTAAGCGCCCGGGTTACTTTAACGCCGAATCTGGTCTCAATATCGTCTTTGTGTACGCTGCCCCGGTGAAGGACCGGGGTTTTGGACAGGGTCTTCCTGCGTTGAAAAGAGCGAGGTACGGTCATGTGCAGTGTGGCCGGATTGATATCCGAAAGATCATAAAGGCTTAGCGCCGTTTCATGCGAATAGACGCCCTGCGGTACATCGGCGCGGTTACGCGACCATAGCCACCAGTACATGAGGTCCGGCCGTTCCGCGGGGGGGAACTTGGAAAGGCGATAAATACCGCGGCGCTCCCTGAGCCAGTTGCCGGTCCGGACATGGTAGGCATGGTTTTTCTGGCTGAAACCAGCCGCCTCCGCCTGCTTGGAGGTGAAATAACCGCTCTGCCCCTCGGCGATAGCGTAGAGGCGAACAAATGCTTCTTTATGGCTGTGGCGGTTTTTAGTCATATACAATACCCTTAATTATTAAGGGTATTGTACCATAAAACACGGGGAAGTCAAGGAATACAGATATCGGGATATACGGATATCCCAATATCCTTGGTTGGTGAGATCTTACCAACCACCCCCGCCCTACCCTCCCCCAGTGTCGCAAAAGTAGAACTTATGCGACACTGGGCGGAAAGGAGGGCGGAGGCTCACGTCGGGAGGGGAGAAAGCGCGCGCGGACTTTTGCGACACTGAAAAGGAACTCCTATACCAAAGGTTCTTTATGGATTAAAAAGAAGGGCGGGCCGTATGGCCCGCTCTTCGGGATTCCTCCGTTCAGCGGCGCTACCGCTGGTTTGGCCCGGGTGACTTGGACTCTGGACTGTTGTCTTTAACTTTCTTAGTGAACAGTTTTATCACACCGGGCATTTTGAATATCCTTGGTATTAATATGACACACGCGAGCATAACCCACATTTGTGCCTGGCCAGACAAACCTGATAACCGGGTTATCAAAAGCGCTATAGCTGTCCCCACAATAACTCCGAGTAACTGGTTGCGAGTTTCAGTTTTCATTTGTGCTCCACGCTGATTTAAAATGCGCTGCTTCTAATTTTATTCCACCTGTGAGTGACATGCTCCCTTTTTATCTTGGGCAAGCCCCAGTTATTTTAGGAATGTAAAATGGGACCTAATAAAGCGATCCCAAGGTTATAGGTAAGATGTGCGATTATCGGGATAAGCAGGCTGTTAGATTTTTTATATAACCAGGCGAACAACAACCCCATTACAAACGTTACGGGCATATTGACCGGATTGAGATGCACTAAAGCAAATAGACCAGAACTCCATAAAAGCGCTTTTGTCTCAGTTTCCTCACGGCGAATGTAATTAAATATCAACCCACGACAAAGCAGTTCCTCACCGGCTACAATAATCAGCATACCCAACGGCAAAGCTATAAGACCAGTAAAAGACTGTGTCCGGCCCCAATCAATTAATGCCGAAACGTACCCAACGCTTTTTGTGGTGGCGAGCTTGTTATATAGTGCTGGGAATGCAAACTTCATACCGTGAATATAAATTGCGAACCATATTAAGCCTGCAATACCTGTGGCTATAGCGTACAAGACGTTTTGCTTGATCTTTTCCGCAGAGGGGAGTTTTACTCCGATATCTTGATAGTTAAGGTTTAACGTTTTTCTGAAGTTCTCAACTATTCCCACAAGAAAGATGGCGGATAATACGGTGACAAGGCCTACCTTTATTTTTTCAGGTATGGCCTGGTTAAACCACACCGCCATTGCCGGGACTTGCGCGAGGGCTGCAAAAATCAAAATCTTTCCGACGGATTTTAGTGTCTTCATTGTAATTCTCCGAGAGGAAGGGGGTGATTCCCCTTCCCCCTGGGAGTTTAGTTTATTCGCAGTTGTTGTGCCCTATGCAGCCCCCATCTGCGGGGTATTGTTCATGCGGGTTGTTGTAGTTGTGGCTGTTTAGTTGATCTGTAGGAAACATAAGAGCGATTATCGGTTGATTTTTCTGGAGAATTTCCTCTTTTCCTTCGCCTGAAATTTGCCGAGAACTTCTCTTACCGCTATAATAACAAAAAGCGGGCCTTTTCTTTGAAATTTTACAGAGTTTCCCCGCGCCCGGCGGTTGCCGGGCGTGTCGGGCGGTGGTTGGGCGGGTC
>JAVHRY010000014.1:0-5262 GCA_036171915.1 Elusimicrobiales bacterium
CCGCCGGGATGTGCATCTGCTTATAGCAAGCGCCGCAGAACTCGCTGTCCGCGGCATTGCCCGCTCCGCAGTAGGGGCATTTTACGCTTTCCGGGATTTCATTCGTCTCATACATACAGATTATTCTTTTTCCCAGGGAGGCTCTTTGCCGCATACTTTCAGCCAGGAAAGATGAGAGAATTTTTCTTGTCCGTGGCCCGTGGCCATGGAGATATCGCTGTAGCCCTTCTCATGAAGCTCTTTCGCGATGTTTTCTCCTTTTATCCCCTCGCCGAGATCTGAATCTATGAAAATGCGGGCTTCCCTGGGTAGCGCGTCCGCGGCGGCTTTAAATTCTTCCCGGCTTTTGTAAACCTTAAGTTCCGCTCCTGCAGCTTTAGCCGCCAGCTTCCAGTTCATATGCACCAGCATATCGTCGTCGAGCAGGATGGTAAGACCCGTATGCGTACGGCCTCCGGTTGCGCGCGGCAGTTCGATGCTGACGGTCGTGCCGCTGCCCGGTTCGGAGCTGATCCGCAGCGTACCGCCCCAGCTTTCGGTTTTTTCCCTGGCATGATAAAGTCCGAGCCCCGTGCCCCCGGGTTTGCCATGGGTTTCTCCTTTCTGTCCCAGTTTGGCCAGTATTTCCGGCCTTATCCCTTTCCCATTGTCTTTAACCAGGATTAAAGCATTGTTTCCCGCGGCCGACAAAGTCACGGTAACCGTCCCGCTGCTCTCAAAAGCTTCGACCGAATTGTTCACCAGGTTCGAGATAAGTCTCTGGAGCTCCTTAGGCTCGACTCCGGCTTTTATGTCTTTATCTGTAGACGTAAAATCTATTTGCACCCCGGTCTTTTCTCTGTGCTGGGAGCGTTTTTCCAGGATTACCTGTTCAAGAAGAGCGGACAAAGCGCAGATCTCCTTTTTTTCGGCTGTTTCACCTGGCCTGTGGTGGCGCTGCAGCAGGTCGTCGGCTATGCCGTTGATGCGGATGACGGCGCCGTCTATTAATGACCTCTGTTCAGCTGGGATAGCCAGCCCTTTAGCTGCGGCGCCCAGAGCCGCCAGCGGCGAGCGGATATCGTGCGCCACCTGGGCGGCCAAAGTGGAATAAGACTCTTTTATGCGCATGTCCAGCAGAAGGCTGTAATCTTTTATGAGCCGTCTCCGCTCAAAAAACGCGACGGGGATAGAGAGGGCGAAGATCATCAGCCACCCCAGGAGGCCCCACAGCGCTGGCGTCCAGCGCGGATAATAAAAAACCATGTCGCCGGCCCT
The DNA here is from genome assembly GCA_036171915.1 of Elusimicrobiales bacterium. Lineage (GTDB taxonomy): Bacteria > Elusimicrobiota > Elusimicrobia > Elusimicrobiales > UBA9959 > UBA9959. The sequence continues at coordinate 1,258 of JAVHRY010000014.1, forward strand.
GAAGCGCCGCTCATCGTCGAAATAAAATCTTACCTGCGTGGAGGAGCGGAGCAGCCGCGGGCAGCCGGCGGCGCCGGCCGGGAGGGAGAAGCCGTCCTCTCCGGCGGAAGGAAGCCAGGACATTCCGGAAAAGTCGCGGGCCACTGAGGAGGTCAGGTCCGTTATAGCGCGGCGGGAATCGCCGGAAAGTATCGCGTCCCTGGAGGCGGAGGCCAACTGGCCGGCCAGGCGCTGTTTAAAGTAGGCCGTGAATGAAACCGAGAGCAGCACGGCCACCACGAAGATGATGGCCTGGAAAAGCAGGAACTTCCTGAAAAGTTTTCGGATAGATTCTTTTATCTCGGGGTCCATAGTTATTCTCTCCTGAGCCGCCAAAGATTATCGCCGCCGAACATGGCCGGGTAATTGAACTTCCAGGGCTTGCGGACCACCGAGGCGTAGGGCATAAGCGCTATAGGCAGCACTCGCGCTTCCTTCAGCGTGCGGTAGTGCAGGTCCTGCAGCCGCCGGGCTCTTTCTTTTCTGTCGGGGGCCGCCAGATAAGCCGTCAGCCACTTGTCCTTTTCTTCCGGGGTCATATCGAAAAAAGTAACCCGGAGATAGTTGAAGAGTAACCCGATATCATCCTGAAAACCGATATCGCCGCTGCCAAGAAAAAGATCGAGTTTAAGCGCTGCATCTTTTTTTTGTGCTAGCGCATCGGGTTCTGATAAGTGCGTTAGCCATTCATGTAGACTATCCTCTTTCCGGAACAGGTACATCCTCAGAAAGGCGGCGGATATTTTTTTATTTATGGTCATATCCCCGCCGGAGTCAATAAGCTTTCTGATTTCGGCAATTTGGTCCCGGGAAAGTGCCCCTTCCAGCTTGAATATCTGATTCGGGGCCTCGCACATTTGCCGGCCCGACAGATAAAGTTCCCTCAGCTTTCTGGCGATAAAGAATCGTTCCTGTTTTGTAAGGGTCTTGAGTCCCTTGTCTGTAAACACAACGTAAATCATCCTTACAGGCTGCGTAAAGTTAATATTGTACCCGTGATTCTCATAAACAAAACGCCGCTTGTCGTCAGGGTTTTTGGCCAGGTTGGATATCATATAATCAACGCTGCCCTCGGTGAGTTTTGCCAGGGCCTGTTCATTGCTTATCAGGCTGCGGAGGGGAACGGACTTAATAACTTGAGGCATATCCGGAGAATATCGGTAGTGGTTAGGATTAGCGCGTAGTTCCCAATCACCGTCTCCATTGTCTGCGGAAACAAAATAAGGGCCGGAAGTGTTCCTATGGTCGATAATGTTAAGGGTCGCCGGGTCTATTGAGGCCCTCGGGACCACCGCATACTGTATGTTCGTAAGCAGATGGAACAGGAATGTCTTCTTCTTAGGGAGTTCTATGGTCAGCGTGCGTCCGCCGTCAATGACACGCAGTCCCGGACAGGGGTCTGAAAGATTATTAAGAGGAAGTGGGCCGCATAGCATGGCTTTCAGAAGGTCATTCTCTCGTCCGCCCAGAATAAAGAACCTTTTCAGGCTCCGTTCCACGTCATAAGCGTCGATAGTCTGCCCGTCGACAGTTTTTAGCCCCTGGCGGATGCTGAATCTGGCCTCCGCGCCCTTCCAGCGAAAGGTTTCGGCTATGCCTGAGACAAGCTCGCCGTCTGCTGAATATTCCAGCAAAGGGCTGAAAGTGTTTTCAAGAAAAAAATACTCCTGCGGGGTAAAGGATCTTGCCGGGTCAAAAGATGACGTCGGCTCGGAGGAATTTAGGAGTACTTTTAATTCGGGTGGAGGAGGCGAAAAAAAGTGTTTTAAGGGAAAAAAAACCGCCGCCCCTATCAGAAGGAGCGGCAGTTTCTTAACAGAGAACATCGGGCACTAAATGCGAATTAGCTTTTCGCCGGGGTGGTTGTGCCGCCGCCGCCAGTAGTTCCGGTGGTCGGCTTGCCTGTCCCGTCTGGATCCGGTGCGGTTCCACCAGTGCTACCAGGGTCTACGGTAGTGGTTCCGGTTGCGTCACCATCAGCGGCATAAACATTGGAGTTCCGGCCGGCGGTAACCGCCATGAGGCCAAGAAGGAAAAACAGCGTGAAAAATATTTTTTTCATAATAATCCCCTATACAAACAGTCTACAAAGATAGTTTAGCAAATCGGAGCAATGGTTGGGGGTGTCTAGGGGCCCAGTTGGTAATAGGTCCTTGGGCCCAGGGTCACACTTGTAAAGTCAGCGGCATAGGGGAGACACTAAATAAAAAGGCCGGGCTTAAAAAGCCCGGCCTTTTCGTGGCAACCGCTGCTTATTCCCTGTAGTATTTGTCAGGGTTATAGATATAGTAGAAGTCGAACGGTTTCAGGTGCGGCAGCGAGACGTACGGTCTGCCCTTTTCGTCCGTTTTTTCCTCAAGCTCCATTCCGGCCGTTCCGCGCATTGCCTTGGAGGCCGGTTTCTCGTCTGGGTTCTTAAACACGCCGGTTTCCTCTACTCTGTCCACGGTTCCGGTGACCCACTTGTAATCCACGGCTTTGTCCCCGAATTCCCGCCAGTCGCCTTCGGAGTTCTTTTCGTACATTTTCTTATGGAATTCATCCATAGTGAGGCCCATTTTTTTTGCGACGGGCGAATTCAGCCTCCTGTCCCATTCACGCACGAGGTCCATGTGCTCCTTCTGCTGCGTGAGGTTTCCGACCATCGCGCCCCAGGGCTGGTGATGGAGTATGGTCGCGCTGGGGTAGGCGTAGGACTTTTCGGCCAGTGTGGTTATTACCGCGGCCATGCTGGCCGCCATATACTTTACTACCACATAGATAGGGGCCCGGCTGCTTTCCATAGCTTTCAGTATCGCGTAGCCTTCCGAGGTAGAGCCGCCGGGACAGTAGTCTATCACGATAAAGATAGGCTGGGTCGAGATATTGTTAAAGTAACTGATCCTTTCTATAACGGAATCGCCGACGCCGTCATAGATAGGGCCGTTAAGCGGGATGCGGCGGTCGCTAACGGTTAATTTCCCGTTATTGAATGGCTGGTCGATATAGACCGGCTCGGAGTTGCTTTCCTTTTTCCACTCGGCTTTCCTGGCCCGCAGATCCAGGTCGCTGTTCAGCTTGGCCATACGGGCGTCCAGCGCCATTTTCTCTATTTTTAGCTTTTTTTCCTCGAGGTCCAGCCGCTTAGCTTCCAGGTCTATCGTGTTCCTTTCTTTGCTGTCGGTAAGCAGGTCCGTGCGCTGCTGCTCGGCGCCGAGGTCGTTGGCCGCTTTGAGTTTGGCTATCTGCAGGGCGAGGTCGGCCATCAGTTTTTTGTTCTTTTCATCGGCCAGCTTGTTCTCCGTGGAGGCGCGGATCAGCTCAGCCTCCAGTTCGGAGGTTTTTGCCTTCTGTTTCTGGGCGTCCAGTTCGTACTGGGCCTTCAATTCCTCTTTTTCCGAGTTGACCTGCTGGAGTTTCTTCTTCAATTTCTGGTCGGCCAGCTGGTTCTCGGCGGAAAGTTTTGTGAGCTCGGCCTGTTCCGGAGTGGTCTGCGCGGCGGGTTTGGCGACGGCGGCCTGCTCCTGCGCCGCCGGTTTGGCGCCGTTCTGGTCCTGGGCGGACGCCGGCAGGGGCGCGGCGCAGCAAAGCAGCGCGGCGGCGGAAAGGAAATAGGATTTGATTTTCATTAGAAAGCCTCCGTATTTTTACGTACTGACCTAAATAATAACGGTTGTCGGCCTTGTTGTCAATAAAAGCCCGGGCCGGCGCTTTATAAGCGGGTTTAAAAGTTGTTTAATGTAGCTACTATGCTTAAAAGACTCGTTGAATCCATCATAGGCTCAAAAAGCGAGCGCTCTCTCAAGACCGTGCAGCCCGTGGTCGACCAGATAAACGCTTTCGAACCTGAAATTTCAAAGCTCACCGACGCCGAACTGCGCGCCAAGACCGACGAATTCAAGGCAAGGCTCGCCAAGGGCGAGACCCTCGAGGACCTGCTGCCGGAAGCCTTCGCCTGCGTGCGCGAGGCCTCGAAGCGCGTGCTGA
>JAVHRY010000015.1:0-5241 GCA_036171915.1 Elusimicrobiales bacterium
GGCGGAGCGCGTTTTGCGTTCCGGTCCCCGTGACAGGCCCGCGAGAGCCGCGCCTTTGCCTTATAAGGATAAAATATATTATTATAGATATCTATTATGGCTGAAAAACCTAAAAAAATTGCGGCTGAAAAAAAACCTAAGGTCATGGCTAAAAAAGTTCCTGAAGCTTTGCCTGAGAAAAAAACCAAAGCCGCGCGGGCCGGCGCCAAGCACCTTGTTATTGTAGAGTCGCCTACCAAGGAGAAGACGATAGGACGCTTCCTTGATTCCGATTATATAGTGCGCAGCTCTTTCGGGCATGTGCGGGATCTGCCCAAGGATGAGCTGGGGGTTGACGTTAAAAACAATTTCTCCGCCAAGTACGTGCCGGTGGAACGCGCTAAAAAAATAATAGCCGAGCTTAACGCCATAGCCAAGAACGTGGACGTGGTTTACCTGGCTACCGACCCTGACCGCGAAGGGGAAGCCATCAGCTGGCACCTTAAAGAGGTTATAAAAGCGGGCGACGCCCCCTTCAAGCGCATCAGTTTCCACGAGATCACGAAGACGGCCATAGAAGAATCCCTGAAAAACCCGAGGGACCTGGATATGGCTTTGGTTAACGCGCAGCAGTCACGCCGCATCATCGACCGCATCGTGGGGTACAAACTTTCCCCGCTGCTCTGGAACAAGATAAAGAGCGGCCTCTCGGCGGGCCGCGTACAGTCCGTTACGGTGCGCCTGATAGCCGAGCGCGCCAAGGAAATAGCCGCTTTCAAGGAAGAGGATTATTACACCGTTTATACCAGGCTGGCCAAGGTCATGCCCGAGGGCGACAAGAGCGGCTACAAGGATTTTGATTCCAAGCTGGTGCGCTGGGAAGGCGCGGCCGTGGAGCAGACCGTGCTGCTGAAACTTTTCGCCGAGGATTACCGCTACAAAACCTCGGTTTTCAAGAAGATAGAAGATACCGTGGAAGCTGGTACGCACCTGCGCAATTCCAGGCTGACGGTGACCAAGGTGGACGCCAAGGCGGTGCGCCAGAAACCCAAGCCGCCTTTTATCACCAGCACGCTGCAGCAGGACGCCTACAATAAACTGGGCTTCTCCTCCGACCGCACCATGAAGGTGGCCCAGAGCCTCTACGAAGGCGTGGAGCTGGGCGGCGAGCGCTCCGGCCTTATTACCTACATGCGCACGGACTCTTTCAACGTTTCCGTCGACATACAAAAAGAGTCCGCCAGGTTCATCGCCGAGATCTACGGCAAGGATTTCTGCCCGGCCACGCCGCCCACGTACCTTAAGAAGGTAAAGGGCGCGCAGGAAGCCCACGAGGCGATTCACCCGACTTCGGCCTACAAGCGGCCGGAGGAGATAGGCAAATTCCTGAACCCCGACCAGGCCAAACTTTACGACCTGATCTGGCGCCGCTTCATGGCCAGCCAGATGGAAGAGGCGATCTTCGACTCCCTCAGCGTGGAATTCTCCGACGAGAAGGGCCGCGCGGTGCTGCGCACCAGCGGGCGCACGGTGAAATTCGAAGGCTACCTGAAGATCTACATGGAAGAGAAGGAAGAAGAAGTGGCCGGCGAGGACGAGGAGGGCACGGCCGCCCTGCCACCGCTCAAGGAAGGCGACGTCGTTACGCTGAAGGATGTCAACACCAAGGCGCATAAGACCAGCCCCCCGCCGAACTACAACGAAGCCAGCATCATCAAGACCCTGGAAAAGCACGGCATCGGGCGTCCCTCTACCTACGCCGTCATTATAAAGAATGTGGTGGAACGCGGCTACATCAACCGCGAGAAGGACCGCAAGCTGCTGATCACGGAGCTAGGCGCGCTGGTTACGGAAAAGCTGAAGGACTTCTTCAAGGATATCATGGAGATCTCCTACACGGCCTCCATCGAGGACAAGCTGGACGATATCGCCGACGGCAACATGGACTGGGTCAAGTTCATGCAGGATTTCTACGGCCCGTTCGCGGTGGAGCTCGCCACTGCGGAAAAGGACATGACCAAGTCCCGCCCGAACGTGATCAAGACCGACGAAAAATGCCCGCTCTGCCTGAGCCCCATGGTGCAGCGCGAGAGCCGCTTCGGCAAGTACCTCTCCTGCTCGCGCTTCCCCAAGTGCAAGGGCAAGGTGCCGCTGGACAAGGAAGGCAACAAGCAGGAGTACTTCGCGCCGATCAAGACCGAGAAGATCTGCACCAAGTGCAACAAGAACGCCATGCTGCTCCGCAAGAGCGCGCGCGGCTACTTCCTGGCCTGCTCCGGCTTCCCCAAGTGCCGCAACATCGAGCCGCCCACCCCCGAAGAGGTGGAGAAGCTGATAGCCTCGAGGCCTAAACCGGTCTGAGCTTCGGCCCCAAATAAAGAAGAACGGCGCTAACCCCGCCGTTCTTTTTATGTCATGATAACTTTTGGAAGGGCCGCGAGATGCCCAGTCGGGGTCCTGTCAAGGGTATGGGTTCTGCGGGCACGCGGGCGGCCACACCGTGGCCGCCGCTCTCCGCCTCGCCCTCCGCGCTTACGCAAGCGTCGGACTCCGGCAGGTCCCTCCGAACCCATACCCTTGCCACCCCTCCGGTACAAGGCGAATATTATACTCGATACTGGAGGGGGAGACCGCAGTGGCCAGGTTAGCAAAACCCTCCGAAGGCCGAGGCTTGCGTAAGCGACGAGGCCTGAGGCGGAGCGAGGCCACGGTGTGGCCGAGCGCGTTTTGCGTTCTGGCCACTGCGGTAGGCCCCCGACTGGGCATCTCGCGGTCGCTCAATACTTTATAGATAAAAAAATACCGGGCGTGGGGGCCCGGTATTTTCATTTAAGGATTGTTTTATTAGAGCGCGCGGCTCCAGACCGCGTAGCGCTCGCCGCTGGTTTCCAGCGTCCAGCCGTCGCCGGGGTTCCAGCCCCAGTTGCTGCCAAGTTTTACCACCAACTGCTTGTTCTTGCCGGCTATGGTGGCCGCGTAAAGCCCATTGCTGGCCGCCAGTATCTGCATGGGACTGGTGGAGGTGATGCCCGCGCTCTTGCGCACGGCTATCAGCTTCGTTATGGCTTCGCGGTAAGCCTGGCCCCAGTCAAAAAAATGCGGCCAGAAAACGCAGGGGATGCCGGGATGCGTAAGTATGTAGGCATAGCCGACCAGGCGCTGCATTTTGTATTCCTGCGTGGCGTTCTGTATAAAATTAGGATCGCGCGGAGAAGTGTCGTGGGACTCCACGTAAGTCACCGACTTGGCCGGCCACCAGCCTATAAGGCCCGAAGGGCGGCCATTGTCGTTCAACAGTTCATAGCGCTCGTTTTCCACCGCGCCTACCAGGGCGTAATGGGTGGTAAAGTCAAAAGCCGAGGAGGCGTTGGCTTTGCCGGCCGAAGAATCAGTGCCGTCTATCCAGTTGACTACCAGCTGGCGGTCCGTGTCATAGAATTCCCCTACGCTGAAAATGGGGCTGGAGGCGATGTTATAATCCTGCACGTGGGACGGGGCATAGCCTTTTACCATGTCGTATCGCCAGCCGTCAAAGCCGATGTCGTTCTTAAGCCAGCGCATGAACACCTTGGTGTCTTCCTGCACCAGCGGGTTCTTGTGGTCCAGGTCGCGGCAGCCGAAGTCTCCCTGCCCCTCATCGCCGTAAATGCTCCTGGGCATGGCCGCGTAGGCGGGCTGGGCCCAGACCTCGTCGTCGTTTACTATGACATTGGAAGGCCAGTCGGGGGATTTAAAATCCAGCCAGTTGGTGCTGCCGTTGCGGTGGTTAAGAACTATGTCGGCCAGCACTTTAACCCCCGACTTGTGCATTGCGCTTACGGCTGCAAGCAGCAAGTCCCGGTTTCCCCACTGGGAATCAAGGTTATACCATTCGCGGGGGTAGTAACTCCCGACCGAAACGGGGGGGAACCATACAATGTCAAAGCCCGCGGCGGCCACTTCCGGCGCCTTCTGGGTCAGCACGCCCCACCAGCCGCCAGCCGGATGTATCCAGTAGTTATCGGCGTACCAGTGGAAGCCCTGCAGCAATACCAGTTCGCTGCCGGGTACGTCTATGCGGCGCTGCGGTTTGGGAATAAAAGCTTTGCTGGAGTATTTACGGTTGGCGTCCTGCCAGTCGGTGACGGCCCGGGGGGAAGGCTCGGCCTTGGACGGTTCCGGGGAGTATATTACAGCGCCGCCGGTTATAGCTTTAAGCTGGTCGCCCGCCGCAGCCGGGGCTGAGGCATGACCGAACGAGTTTAAGAGGAGGGGGAGTACTAACGGCAAAAACAACTTGTTTATCCGCGTCATCTCTGTTTCTCCGTGCCCGGGCAACTGTATAAGATATTATATCTGATTTCCAGCATCCCGGAAGGGCCAAAAGGCCCAGGTCCATGCCGGTTCAAAGGCGCCGCCAACTTGCTAGAATTATGAGCATGAAGCTTCTCGTGGAACGGTTCCTGCTGCATCTTAAGGCGCAGAGGAATTTCGCGCGCAATACTATCAAGGCCTACCAATTCGACCTGGGGGAATTTCTGGCCTACGCGGCGGCCAATAAAGCCGTCTCCCCCGCCGCGCTGGACCGCTTGCTCATGCGCGGCTATATCGCGGCCACCAGCGGCAGGAAGGTTTCCCGCAACACACTGCTAAGAAAAATTTCGGCCGTGCGCTCATTCATACATTATCTGCTTGAAACAGGCCAGCTGGAGACCGACCCCTTTGACCTTATCACTATCCCCAAAAAAGAAAAGCGCCTGCCGCGGTTCCTTACCGAGGGGGAGGTAGGCAGGCTCCAGGATTTTAACCGCCCGGAGGAAGTTAACGCGCGGGAGAAAAATTACTATTTCGCGCTGCGGGATTTCGCGCTTTTTGAACTGGTCTATTCAAGCGGCTTGCGCCGTTCGGAGGCCGCCGGGCTGAATATCGGTGATTTGGACTTGTTTTCCGGCTTCGCCCGCGTAATGGGAAAAGGCTCCCGCGAGCGCCTGGTTCCTGTGGGCGACAGGGCCCTTGCGGTTATACGGGAATACTTGAATACCCGGCTTAAGCCCCTGGCCCACGGCAGCCCTTTGTTCCTTAATTACAAGAACGGACGCCTGGGGGGCGCAGGCATAGCTCTGATATTTAAAAAAATGGCCAAACGTGCCCGTTTTGCCCGCCCCATGAACCCGCATTCGGTGCGCCACTCTTTCGCCACGCACCTGCTGGACCACGGCTGCGACCTGAAGTCGGTGCAGGAGATGCTGGGCCACAAGAATCTGCAGACCACGGAGATCTACA
>JAVHRY010000016.1:0-5206 GCA_036171915.1 Elusimicrobiales bacterium
CATGGTTTTCTCCCTAACCTGCCTTTAAGCCCGTTCCAACTGGGCCGTTTTTATATTCTTCAGGTACGCCAGCAGGGCGCGGTGCCGCGCCAGGCCCGCGCGGCCCGCCTTCTGGTACACGTAAAAATTGTCCTCTAGCATTTTCAGCTGGGGGAAGACGTTCACCAGCACGCCGGCCTTGAATTCTTTCAGCACGCAGTATTTGGGGACGAAGCCCACGCCCAGGCCTTCGATGGCGGCGTTGATTATGCCCCGTATATGGTTGAGCTCGGTGATCTCCGTCAACCCCGGCCTTTCGGCGGGCGGCAGGGCGTTCAGGAAATTTCCCCACCAGGCCCCGGCCTTGTCCATGGACAGCACGGGGCAGCCGCCCAGGTCGGCCGGCCGGCGGATCCTGCGCCGCAGTATGAATTCGCGCGAGGCGATAACGGCGTATTCCTCGCGGAACAGCGGGGTTTTTTCCAGGCCGGGCTGGCTGTAGCTCTTACAGTCTATGACCACATCCAGCTCGTCGTTAAACAGCGGCTTCAGCAGTTCGTGGCGGAACTGGAAGTCCAGGTGGATGCCGGGGTTCTTTTTGATGAACTCCTTCAGGTACTTCACCAGCAGCGTGGTGCCGAATTCTACTGTGGCGCCCAGCCTGATGGTGCCCAACCCGTTCTCGCGGGCGGCGCTTATCCGCTCCTCCGCCTTCTCCAGCTCGTAGAACACGGTCTCGCTGGCCTTGTAGAGTATCTTCCCGGTCTCCGTCAGCGCCAGGCTCTTGCCGGTCTTCCTGAAGAGGCCGCCGCCCACGCTTTTGCCCAGCGTGGCCACGGCGTGGCTGACGGCCGACTGGGTAACGTACAGCCGGCGGGACGCCTCGGTATAATTGAGCGTCCGCGCCACCGTGAAGAAAGACTTAAGCTGGTTGAGGTTGATCGCCATCGTGTATTTTATTCATATCTGCTGTGAATACTATGAATTATACTAATATGCCGCCTTTTGTTACCATAACTCGGACAGTTCCAAGGAGGCCCCATGAACACCCTTAACACTATTCTCCAGATACCCGAGCCCGTCAACGAACCGATACTGAGTTACGCGCCCGGCACCCGGGAGCGCGCCGAGCTGAAGGCAAAGATAGCCGAACTGCGCGGCCAGGTAATAGACATCCCGCTCATCATCGGCGGCAGGGAAGTGCGCACCGGCCGCACCGCGGACATAATCATACCGCACGAGCGCAAAAAGATCATCGGCCGCTGCCACAAGGCGGGCCCGAAGGAAGTGGAACTGGCCGTTAAAGCCGCCGCCGAAGCCCGCGGAACCTGGGGCCGCATGCCCTGGCACGCCCGCGCCGCCATCTTCCTGAAGGCGGGAGAGCTGCTGGCCACCACCTGGCGCCAGACCCTTAACGCCGCCACCATGATAGGCCAGTCCAAGAACCCCTACCAGGCGGAGATAGACTCGGCCTGCGAGCTGGTGGATTTTTACCGCTTTAACACCTGGTTCGCCGCGCAGATCTACGACCAGCAGCCGCTCTCTCCCTCGGGCAGCTGGAACTACGCGGACTACCGGCCCCTGGAAGGATTCGTGTTCGCGGTAACACCCTTCAACTTTACCTCCATAGCGGGGAATCTCCCCACCGCCCCGGCCATAATGGGCAACACCGTGATCTGGAAGCCCGCCTCCAGCGCGGTTTACCCCGCCTACTACCTTATGAAGCTTTGGCACGCGGCCGGCCTGCCGGACGGCGCCATCAACATGCTGCCCGGTTCCGGCGCCGAGGTGGGCGACCCGGTCATAGCCAGCCGGGACCTTATGGGCCTGCACTTCACCGGCTCCACCAGGGTCTTCAACGGCATGTGGTCGGCCATCACCGGCAACTTCAGCAAGTACCGCGGCTATCCGCGCGTGGTGGGCGAGACCGGCGGCAAGGACTTCATCTTCGCCCATACCTCCTGCGACCCCGAAGCGCTCAAATGCGCCCTGGTGCGCGGGGCTTACGAGTACCAGGGCCAGAAATGCTCTGCCGCCAGCCGCGCCTACATCCCCCGCCCGGTGTGGAACGCCATAAAGGACGACCTGGTCGCGCAGGTCGAAGGCATAAAGATGGGTCCGGCCGAAGATTTCACCAACTTCTTCAACGCCGTGATAGACAAAGGCGCCTTCGCTACCATAAAGAGCTATATAGACTTCGCGAAGTCCGCGCCTGACGCGAAAATCCTGGCGGGCGGCGGCTGCGACGATTCGGAGGGTTACTTCATAGAGCCTACGCTGATAGAAACTACCAGCCCCCATTTCAAGACCATGGAGGAGGAGATCTTCGGGCCGGTGATGACCGTGTACGTATACGAGGAGGACAAGTTTGAGGAAACGCTGCGGCTTTGCGACGCTACTTCGCCCTACGCCCTGACCGGGGCCATCTTCGCGCAGGACCGCGCGGCGGTGCTGAAAGCCGAGGACATATTGCGCAACGCCGCCGGGAACTTCTACATAAACGACAAGCCCACCGGCGCGGTAGTGGGCCAGCAGCCCTTCGGCGGCACCAGGGCCAGCGGCACCAACGACAAGGCCGGCTCGCTCGTGAACATGATGCGCTGGACCTCCCCGCGCGCGGTCAAAGAGAACTTCGCCCCGCCGCGCGACTACCGGTACCCGTTCATGCTGGGAAAGTGAGCGCTGGACAGAACAAAAGAACCGGAGGATTTATCCTCCGGCTCTTTTATTTGCGGCGCGGCTTTCCCTAATCCGCGCCGTTACACGGGAAATAAACCCTGAACTTAGTTCCCTGCCCGGGGCTGCTTTCCACGGCTATCCCCCCGCCGGAGCGGCTGAGTATGCCGTAAACCGTGGCCAGCCCCAGCCCCCTGCCCTGCCCCGGCTTCTTGGTGGTATAGAAAGGCTCGAAGATGTGCTTTACCGTTTCAGGCGCCATTCCGACACCCATGTCGCTGACCGACAACTCCACGTACCGGCCGGGAGGCGGGCACAGGCTAATTTTATTACCGTCCGCCCCGAGCTCCGCGTTGCGCGTTTCCATAATTATAAGCCCGCCGTCGGGCATGGCGTCCCTGGCGTTTATTACCAGGTTCATTATCACCTGGGAGAGCTGGCTTGGGTCGGCTTTAACCCGGCGGAGGTCAGCGGCGAGCCTGGTTTCAAGGCGCATATTGGCCCCGACGATCCGTCCGAGCATTCTCTCATGGTCGGCGGCCACTTTATTTATATCCACAACTTCCAGCCGGAACTCCTGCTTCGCGCTGAAAGCAAGAAGCTGGTGGGTGAGGGCTGACCCCTTTTCCGTTTCCAGCATTATTTCCGCCAGGTCCCCCCGGGACGGCGCCCCCTGCGGCGCGGCGTCCAGCAGAAATTCCGCGTAGCCGCTTATAGAACCGAGGATATTGTTGAAATCGTGGGCGATGCCGCCGGCAAGCCTGCCTACGGCCTCCAGTTTCTGGGACTGGAACAGCTGCTCCTGCATCTGATTCCTGGCCTGCTCGGCCTTAAGGCGCTGCGTGATCTCGGCCTTCAGTTCCGCGTTGGCCGCGGTGAGCGCCAGCGTGCGTTCAGCCACCCGCTGTTCCAGGCTTTGGTTCAGTTCTTTTATATCCGCTTCGTTGCGGCGGCGCCTGGAGATATCGCGGCAAAGGGTCATTATCTGGGGGACGCCTCCCTTCTGGATCACGGTGGCGTTGACCTCAACAGGGAGTATCTTCCCGGAGGGGGCGGTATAATCCACATCGAAGTCCAGGATATAGCCGTCCTTGGCGCATTGGGCCACCGCCGCAGCGTTCTTTTCCTTATCGTAGGGGGCAGTCCACTCCAGCACGTTCCTGCCCAGCACCTCTTTGAGGTCCGGGCGGCCGGTCAGGCGCACGTATTCGGTATTGGCGTCCAGTACGCGCCCTTCCTTGTTTATTATCACATAGCCGGTGCGCGTAGTCTCCACCAGGGAGCGGTAGCGGCTCTCGCTTTCGCGCAGTAACTTTTCGGCGTCCGAGCGGCGGGTGATATCGTCGAACATCACGAAGACCTTGCCGGCGACTATAGCGCCGTAGATGAAGCAGGTTTTTTTCTTGCCGTCCTTGCAGGTGACCACGTACTCATCACCGTCTACTTCCCCGTTCTTTTTTATGGCCTCGTACACGTGGCCCATGTAGCGGGCTATCACATCTTTGCGGTAGGCCTCGTCAGGGTAGGCCTGCTCCCACCACCTGTCCATGGTGGGGATATTTTCGTGCAGGTAGCCGAAGGTCTGCACGGCTTTACGGTTTATATATTCTATGGTTCCGTCCATGCCGACTATTGCCATGGACATCGGGGCCAGGCCCATTATCTTGCGGAGCGTGTCCGCGCTTTCGCGCAGCGCGGCCGCGGTTGTCTTATTGGCCGTAATATCCGAAGCCGCCACATGAATAAGTTTTTTTTCGGTGTCCAGCGCGCCGTGCAAACGCAGCCACTTATAAGATCCGTCCTTGCAGCGGCAGCGGGCTTCGATCGAGACCCGGCTTTCCCCGGCCAGAACTTTCTTCAAGGCGGCTTCGGCCGCCGCCAGGTCGTCCGGGTGCACAAACCCGACCGGGGTTTTATCCAGCATCCCGGCCGCGGTAAAGCCGACGGTCTTCTCAACCGCGGGGTTAACTTTTTTAAAGCGTCCGTCCAAATCCACAATAAAAAGCATCTCCGGAACTTTTTTAAAAAAATCCGCGTATATGTCAGAGTCTTCGGTTTGCATTGTAGCCCAAGACTGAATATACAAAAAAATCGCGGGCGAAACCAGCGCCGGAATTGCACGGGGCCGGCCCGTTTTATTTGATAATATTGTGGGAGCGCGGTTCTTGAGCGCGCAAGGGGAGACAGCAATGGATACGGAATTACCCACAACCGGACCGGCGAACGAGCCGGTACTTGATTACGCCCCCGGCAGCCCGGAACGCGGGGAACTTGTTAAAAAACTGGCCGAGTTAAAAAGCCGGGCCGCGGATATCCCGCTTATAATCGGCGGCAAAGAAGTGCGCACCGGCCGCACCGCCGGCATAATAATCCCGCACGATAATAAAAACACGCTGGGCCTCTTCCATAAAGCCGGCGCCGCCGAGGTCCAGCTGGCCGTTGAGGCCTCCAATAAGGCCCGGGCCGGCTGGGCGCGCACCCCCTGGAAGGAGAGGGCCGCGGTATTTCAGCGGGCGGCCCGACTGCTGGCCGGGCCCTGGCGCTCTACGCT
>JAVHRY010000017.1:0-21114 GCA_036171915.1 Elusimicrobiales bacterium
GTAGAGCAGGCGCCTCTTAAGCGCAAGGTTACAGGTTCGAATCCCGTATGGCCCATGTCAATTTAAGCGCCGGGTAATGAGTAACAGCAGGTGAGTGAAAGGGTCGTGGCAAAGCCTACCCCGGAGACTCAATTACTTGTTACTCCTTTTTTTTGCGGTTGCGCGATCTTTATAAGTCGGGATGGCGGAATTGGCAGACGCGCATGGCTTAGGACCATGTGGGGTAATACCCGTCGGGGTTCAAGTCCCCGCCCCGACAATTTAACAACAGCGCGGAGGAAATGATGAACATTACTTTAGGTTTCGGCGACAAGATCAAGAAAATAAAGCAGGAAGGCTGCGTGCATGTGTTCGCGGTCAACGTGGACGCCAAGGCGGTCGGCGAGGCTTCCCAGGCGGCCCTGGTCCGTCTCCAGAGCGTGGTAAGCCTGCCTGGCTTCCGCGTCGGCAAGGTGCCGCTGCCAATGATAAAGGAGCAGTTCCCGTCGATGGTCAAGGACGAGGTCCTTGATATCGCGGCCAAATCCGCCCTGCCCGAAATAATTAAGGGTTCCAAGCTCAGCCCTGTGGTCGCCCCCCTGCTTAAGAATGTAAGCTATGAGCCCGGCAAGGCTCTTTATTTCGAAATACAGTTCGAGTGCTCCCCTTCCCTTGAGCCTAAGGGCTATGAAAAAATAGCCGCTACCCGCAAGGTGCATAAAATTTCCGACGCGGATGTGGAAAAATATATAACCCAGGTGCGCGAATACAACGCCTACCTGAAACCCGTCGCGGAGGGCGAAGCCGCAGCAAAGAACCATTTCGCTATAGTGGATTACGACACATTTGAGAACGGGGCGCCGGTTGAAGGCGGGGCTGTCAAGGGCGAGATCGTGGACCTCTCCAGCCCGCAGACCATAGCCGGTCTCGCCGAAGCCGTTATCGGCGCTAAAAAAGGCGAGAGCCGGGAATTTGACGCGCCCTTCGGGGACAAGAAGACGCATTTTAAGGTGACCGTGGCCGAATTAAAACAGAAAGTAGTGCCGGAGATAGACGAGAATTTTCTTAAAGAAGCCGGGGTCAAGACCGCCGAAGAGCTTAAGGCCAACGTGCGCAAGCTCCTTGAGCAGGGCGCTTCGGAAAAGACCGAAAAGGATATGCAGGGCCAGATAGAGGACGCGCTGATAAAGAACAACCCGCTGACCCTGCCCCCTACCCTGGTGAAGGAGGAGTCGCAGGAACTGCTTGAACTGTTCAAGAAGCGCGCGCCAGTAGAACAGCACCTGCCCGATGAATCGCTTATCGAGCGCCTCAGGCCGGTTGCCGAGCGCAATCTTTCCCTTACCTATATTCTGCACCATATCGCCAAAAAGGAAAAAATAGAGGCGACCGACGCGGAGCTTAGCGCGGAACTTGAAAAAGTTATGGTCCGTCTCAATACGGAAGAGGAAAAGGCCAAGGGCCGTGAGCTTTTCGAGAAGCGCAAGGAATATATACGGGCTTCCATGGTCGAGAATAAGACCATGGAACTGGTGAAGGGGAAGGCCATAATTAAGGAAGAGCAGGCATAAATCGGAAAGCGCAAAGCGGGAAGCGGAAATAGTCAGCGGAACATCTTAGCAGCTGTTTGCGATTCCCGTTTTACGGATCCGGGGAGGAACAATGATAATACCGACAATTATTGAAAAATGGAACCAGGGGGCCATGGTGGGCTACGATATTTATTCCCGCCTGCTCAAGGACCGGATCATCTTCATCGGCGATCCCGAAGGCGCGGTGTCCACGGCTTCCGCCAATACCGTTATCGCCCAGCTGCTGTATCTTGACGCCGAGGATCCCGAGAAGGATATCAACCTTTACATTAATTCCCCCGGGGGCATGGTTACCGCCGGCCTCGCGGTTTACGACACGATGCAGTTCATCAAGGCGCCTATTTCCACCATCTGCATGGGTATGGCCATGAGCTTCGGCGCCGTGCTGCTGGCTGCCGGTTCAAAAGGCAAACGCTACGCGCTGCCTAACGCCAGGGTGATGATACACCAGCCGCTGATCTTCGGAGGCGGCATCTCCGGCCAGGCCACGGATATAGAAATTGAAAGCCGCGAGATGCAGGAAAATAAAACCCGGCTTATCGACATAATGGCCAGGCATACGGGGCAGAAAAAGGAAAAAGTGCGCCAGGATATGGAGAGGAATTTTTATCTTTCCGCCGCGCAGGCCAAGGAGTACGGGATAATAGACGGCGTTCTGGAATTCCGCAAGAACCTGCCTTAATAAAAGGCCCCGCCGGGCGGCCCCGGCGCCTAAGCCCGGAAGCGCGCGGTCCGCTTCCGGCTAAAAAACGTTCCGGGGAATAAATTGCCATGCAAGAAAAGAAAACAAACCAGCCGGGTTATCCGCAGACGCTGCCGGTTATAGCTATACGGGACGTGGTGATGTTCCCCTACATGGCCCTGCCCCTCTCGGTTGACCGGCCTAAATCGGTAGCGGCCATTGAGGCCGGGCTTGCCGCGGGCAAATTCATCCTGGCGCTGGCCCAGAGAAAACCCGCCACCGACGATCCCGCTCCGGAAGATCTCTACGCCTACGGCGTGGTAAGCTCCATTTCACAGTCGCTTAAGATGCCCGACGGGACCATGCGTGTTTTCCTGGAAGGGAAGAAGCGCGCCCGCGTACTTAAGGCCGCCCTGGACAAGGGGCAGGCTTACCTTTACGCCGAGGTGGAATACCCGGAGGAGAGCGCGGAAAAAGGTCCCGGCTTAATAGCGCTGATGCGCCACGCCGTGGCGATTTTCGAGGCCTATGTAAAGCTCAGCACGCGCATAACGCTGGACTCCACTTCTTTCCTGCAGCAGCTGGAAGACCCCGCAAAACTCGCCGATACCATAGCGGCCAATTCGCTTTTCAGCCTGGCCGACCGTCAGGATGTGCTTGAAACCGCGAACCCGGGCGAGCGTCTGGAAAAATTAATAAAATTTCTGGCCAAAGAAGTGGAAATCCTGGATATAGAGCAGAAAATACACACGCGCGTTAAGACGCAGATAGATAAATCACAGAAAGAATACTACCTTAACGAGCAGATGAAAGCCATCCAGAAAGAGCTTCACCAGAAAGATGATTTTTCAAAAGAGCTTGACGAGATGCGCAGGCGCATAAAGGCCTCCAAGATGCCTAAGGAGGCCGAGGCTGCCGCGGATAAGGAACTTGTCCGCCTCTCCAAGATGATGCCGTTCTCCCCGGAGTCTACGGTAAGCCGCACCTACCTCGACTGGCTGACCGCCCTGCCCTGGTCGGTGGAAACCAAGGACGAGATAGACCTTGTGGCCGCGAAGAAAATACTGGACGAAGACCATTTCGGCCTTAAAAAACCGAAGGAGCGCGTGCTTGAATATCTCGCCGTCTGCAAACTGACCGAAAAGCTTAAAGGCCCCATTCTCTGTTTCGTGGGCCCTCCCGGAGTGGGCAAAACTTCCATCGCGCGCTCCATAGCGCGCTCCATGGGCCGCAATTTCGTGCGGATGTCGCTGGGCGGGGTGCGCGATGAATCCGAGATCCGCGGCCACCGCCGCACTTATGTGGCCTCCATGCCGGGCCGTATTATACAGAGCATGAAAAAGGCAAAAAGCCGCAACCCGGTTTTTCTCATGGACGAGATAGACAAGATGGGCTCCGACTGGCGAGGCGACCCGGCCGCGGCGCTGCTGGAGGTGCTGGACCCCGAACAGAACACCGAGTTCAGCGACCATTTCCTGGATGTGCCTTACGATATTTCCAAGGTGATGTTCGTCACTACCGCGAATACGCTGTGGGGCATTCCGGTAAGCCTGCGCGACCGCATGGAGATCATTGACTTCAGCGGTTATACCCACGACGAAAAAATCGAGATCGCCAAAAAATTCCTCATCCCACGCCAGCTTAAAGACCACGGGCTGAAGGAAGGCTCGCTGAAAATAGACGAAAAGGGGATAGACGCGGTCATACGCGGCTATACCAGGGAAGCCGGTGTCCGGAACCTTGAGCGGGAATTCGCTTCCATGTGCCGCCGCGCGGCCAGGAAAATAGTGGAGGGAAAACTGGCTTCGGTGGCGGTAACCCCCGAAAACCTGGGCGACTTCCTGGGGGTCCCCAAGTTCCTTAAGGTGGTGTCCTCCTATAATGGCGTCGGGATAGCCACGGGGCTGGCCTGGACGGAAAACGGCGGCGAAGTGCTGGCGGTGGAAGCGATAGCCGTGCCGGGGAAAGGGGCGCTTACCCTGACCGGTAAAATGGGCGATGTCATGAAGGAATCCGCGCAGGCGGCCTTCTCTTATATCCGCTCAAAGGACCTCGTTCCCGTTTCGTACCTGAATTCCCGTAATTTCCACGTGCACATTCCTGAAGGCGCCATTCCCAAGGACGGACCTTCGGCGGGCGTAACTATCGCGGCCGCCCTGGCCAGCCTGTTCTCCGGGCGCCCCGTAAAACCCAGCCTTTCCATGACGGGGGAGCTTACCCTTACCGGGAGGGTGCTGGCCATAGGCGGGCTGAAGGAAAAAGTGATAGCCTCTTTCCGCGATGAGATCAACACCGTGCTCTTCCCGAAGGCCAACCTTAAAGATCTGGAAGAAATACCGCCGGAGATACGCGCGAAGATGCGCCTGCTGCCGGTGGAGCGGATGGAGGAGGTCCTGAACCTGGCGCTTGAGGCTAAGGCGCCGCGGCGCAAAACCATAAAGGCGCTTCACAAAATCGTAAAGCGCTGACGCACGCGGAACATAGAACTTCGGATGCGTAACATTAAAATGGGCGGACAAGCAGAGACGCGCAAGAGCATAATTCCGGGAAATGCTTTCCGGCTGTGCCTGCGCGTTTTTTTGCCTTTTTTCCTTTTTGCCCTCAGCCCTTCCCCCCTGCGCGCCTACGAGTACACCCTTACCAACGAGGAGATGCAGGGAACCCTTGAAAGCACCAAGCTCACCGAAGTGCTCTCGCAATACCTCGCCACTATGCAGATGTACGACCCCGAGCGCGCTACGCGCCTGGGGCTGCACGGGGCCGACGCCTCGCTGACCCAGCGCACTTCCGAGCGCGGCGCCAAGGAACTGGAGGCTTTAAAGAGGTTGCGGGTAAAACTGGGCGAAATACAGAAAGACGCGATGTATCCGTATCTTAAGGTCGATTACGAGACGCTGGACCATATCCTTGAAGTCGATATCTACGAGCTGGAAAACCTGGGGCTGCTCGATAAAAGGCCCCAGTATTACCTTGAGCCGCTTTTCCTGGTCTACCAGATGATGAGCAATGATTATGAGGATTACAACACCCGGGCCGCCAACGCCGTCTCGCGTCTGAAGCAGTTCCCCGGGGTTCTTGCGGTCGCGGAGCGCAACCTCACGCGTCCCCCCGAGGCCTGGACGCGCCAGGCCATAAAGCAGGCGAACGACGCCCTGGCTTACATGTCCGACTTCGTGCCGGTATTCCGCGGCTATACCCGCTACGACCCGGTGCTCAAAGCCCAGGTTGATGAGGCGGTGGGGAACGTGAAGGTCGCCCTTGCCCGCTACGCGGCCTTTCTTGAAAAAGACACCCTGCCCAATTCGGACGGAGATATGCGGTCGGGGGAATATACCTACGGTTTTTATCTTGAGCGCCTGCATGCGCTGGACATGACCCCGGGAGACGTCTACAGCTACTCGAAAAAAGCTTTCAAGAAGTCCCTGAAAGAGCTCGATACCGAAGCCCAGAACATAGACGCGATCCTCGCAAAAGAAAAGGGCTGGAAGGGCGTTCTCGACAAGCTGCCCAAGGACCATCCCCCTGAAACTGAAGTCTTAAAGGTTTTCCAGGACGAAATGGACCGCGCCTACCAGCACTTTGACGAGCATAAGGTGGTGGAATTCCCCCGCCAGCGCCTGCTGATAAAGCGTATGCCCGGCTTCATGGCCTCCGTGCTGCCCTATGTCTATTATGCCCCGTCTTTCCCTCTCGACGACAACAAGATATCCGAGCTGTACGTTTTGCTGCCGCCGGATAAATTGGACGAGGCTGCGCGGGAGAAAATTCTGGCTTCAGGTTTTAACTACTCCCAGATGGAACTGCTGACGGCCTACGCCATAATGCCAGGCCTGCACCTGCGCAGTTTCGAGGCCGCCTCGAATAAGTCAAAGATACGCCGTATTTCGCGCCAACCCGTGGTGGCCAACGGCTGGGCGTGTTACGCCGAGCTGCTCGCCGAGGAAATGGGCTATTATTCGTCCTACTGGTCCCGTTTCCTGCGCTGCTATGTGCGCGCGCTGCGCGCGGCCCGCGCCTACGCCGACGCGGCCCTGCATATGAGGAAATGGACGCCGCGCGAGGCTTCGCAGTTCTTCCAGGACAAGCTTTTTATGACCAAAGCCCAGGCCGACGTCGAAGTGCTTAAAATTTCTCTCGCCCCTACCGAGGGGTTCAGCTACATAATCGGGCTGGACCGGATCCTTGAGATGCGCCGCTATTACGAGCGTACGGAAGCCAAATATTTTGACCTGCGCAAGTTCCACACGCTTTTTCTGCAAATGGGGGAAATCCCTATAGACCGGATAGCGGACGAAATGCGCCGGCAGAAGAGAGAGGAGAAAAAAATAGTCCGATGACCGCAGCAGTAGTCTCGTTTTCAGGAGTTGAAAAGACTTACCGGCGCCCCCGGCTGCTGGGCGCGGTTTATCATACCGCGCTAAAAGATCTTTCTTTTGACCTGCCGGCCGGCGAGGTTACCGGCCTGCTGGGCCTTAACGGCGCCGGGAAAACCACCATCATGAAGCTTATCACCGGCCTGCTTTTTCCTACAGCCGGCCTGGTAAAAGTTTTTGGCCTGTCCCCCTCCCTCCGCGAAGCTAAAAGCCGCGTCGGCTTTCTGCCGGAGCTGCCTTATTTTCCCCCGCGGGACAGCCCGGCGGAGGCCCTCTCTTATTATGGCCGTCTTTCCGGGCTTTACGGGGCCGCCCTGGCGGGCGGCGTGGAAGCAGCCATGCGCAAGACAGGCCTGGAACCCCACGCGGGAAAGAGGATCTCGGAATTTTCAAAGGGAATGCTGCAGCGCCTGGGCCTGGCGCAGGCCCTGCTCCATAGCCCGGACCTGCTGGTGCTGGACGAGCCCGTGAGCGGCCTGGACCCGCTGGCTATACACGATATCCGCGGCCTGCTGGCGGCTCTGAGCGGAGAGGGCCGCACAATTTTCCTTTCTTCCCACAGCATTTCAGAAGTAGAACGGCTTTGCTCCAGCGTCCTGATCATGGTCCGGGGCAGTCTGGCGCGGATCGTAAAGCGGGCGGAGTGGGAGGCGGCTTCCGGCGGGCTTGAGGCTATTTTCGTAGAGGCTGTCAAATGAAAAATCCGCGCATCTGCTGGGCCGTTTGCGCCGCCGCCTTTGCGGAAAATTACCGCAACCGTTTTTTTACTCTTTTTCTCGTTTTCGCCTTTACCGCCATCTACGCCTCGGTCCTGGCCGGGGTGATGGCGGTGGACCAGGAGGCGCGGGTGCTGACGGATTTCGGACTGGCGCTGATAGAGTTCACGGCGCTGGCCTACGCGCTTTTTAATGCCTCCTCGGTACTGCTCCGGGAGGCCGAGACAAAAACAATTTACCTGATATTTTCACGGCCCGTGCCGCGCTGGGTTTATCTGGCGGGAAAGTTTTGCGGCGCCATGCTTACCGCCGCCCTGATGCTCTCCGTTATGGGCCTGCTGCACCTGGCCCTTTTGAAATTCAGGGGCTTTGCCGTTCCCCCCGGCTACGGTTGGGCGTTAGCGGGTTCTTTCCTTAAACTCTCCGTCATTACCTCTTTGGCTTTCTTCGTTTCTCTTTTTTCCACCTCCTCCGTGTCTACGCTCGTAATCTCCGGCATAGTGTGGACCGCCGGGCATTTTGTCGCGGAAACCCGCTTTATCGCGGAGAAAGCCCAGGGGGTAAAGGCCGCGGCTCTTACCGCCTTCACCTGGCTTCTCCCCAACTTCCAGCTTTTTAACGCGCGTGACGCCGCGGGGGCTTCCTGCGCCCTGCCTCCATCCGCGTTCCTGGCGGCCGCGGCCTGGGTCTGCGCCTCATACCTGGGCGCGGTCTGGCTTATCAAAGGCAGGGAATTCTGATGCCTTCTCCCTGGCTGCTCCTGGCCGCCCTGCTCGCGTGGGGCGCCGGCGGCGCGGTTTCCTCCGCTTACCGCAGCCCTTTCCCCCCCCCGGGGGAGATACGCGTGGCCGCCGACGGGGCAGCGGGCGATATGTTCGCGCTGGCTTTAGGCGCGCGCCGCCTGTTTGCCGACGTCTGGTTCGTGCGCCTGCTCCAGTACTACGGCACCCCGGAGATCGCGGACGGCGCAGAGGAGGTGTCCGAAGAGGCGCACCATCTCGCCGAGAACGGCGGGGGCAGGTACGGCGAATTCTTCCGGCGGTCCCGCCACATCCTGGAGATCGACCCGAATTTTACCGCCGCGGGCCTGTACGGGGCGGCTTCCCTGGCCTTCAACATGGACCGCCCCGGAGAGGCCGAAGATCTCCTTGCTTTCGGCCTGAAATATTCGCCGCGGGAATGGAAATATCTGAAAGTGCTGGCCGCCATAGGCTATTCCAAAGCCAAAGATCCGGGAGCCGTGGCCGCGGCGGTGGCCCCGCTGCTTAGCGACCCGGACTGCCCCGTAATGTTAAAACAGCAGTCCGCTTTCCTCAATAAAAAGGCCGGCAACTACGCCGCCGCCGCCGCCATTTACGCCGACATAGCCGCTAACTCAAAAGACACGGCTTACGTGAGCAACGCGCGCCGCGAGCTGGAAAAACTTTCGCGCCTTGCCGCCCCAAAATGAACATCCTCAACGTCTGCGATACCGAGGGCTGGGATATTGTCGCCTACCAGGCGCTTCACACGGCCTCGCGGTTCCTGAAACTCGGGCATAACGCTTCGGTACTCTGCCCGAAAAATTCGCGCTTGTCCGCCGAATGCCGTAAGCTTAAGATCAACGTCAGGGAAATGGGGCTCGGGGCAAAATTCGGTTTTTTTGCGGCCGGGGGCTGGGACATCGTGCATTTTTACAACCCGTCCACCCTCAGCCCCATGCTCCTGAAAAAAACCGGGGCGGCCTCGCGCGTATTCATCACGCAGTTAAAGCTCGGCAGCCAGGAAAATTTCTTAAAACTGGCGTCCTTCGCCCCTTATGTGGCCATGTACGCCGGGGCCTGCAATTCGGTGCAGGAGGAGTTAATACGCGCCGGGGTGGACAAGGCCAAGACTTTCCTGGTGCCGCCGGCCCTTAATATAGGCCGCTGGGAAAGCGCCATGCTTATAAAGCCCGCGATGTTCCTGAAGCGCCCGTACAAAGTCGGCACCGTCAGCATGGACAAAAGCCTTAAGGAGCAGGAACTTTTTCTGCTTATGGCCAAAGAAGTGCTCGAGGTGCTGCCTGATACTGATTTTATGGTGGTGGGGTTAAAGAACGATAAGATCCGCGATTTCGCGCGGAGCCTGGGGATAAGCTCCAGGGTGGACGTGCTCTGGGAACGCAACGACATCCCGGAGGTTATGGCCATGATGCATATCTATGTCAAGACGGCGCTGCGCGACGGCATGTCCATGTCCCTGCTGGAAGCGCAGGCCTCCGGAGTCGCCTGTATAATCCCGAGGCTTAAGGGCTTGAGCGACTTTACCGTGAACGACCACAACGGCCTTATCGTGGAGCCCGGAGATATCTTTTCCTACACGCGGGCGGTGTCCCGTCTTATAAGCAACCCGGCGCTGTGCGGCCGTATGTCTAAAATGGCTTTCGATTACGTTAACAACAACATGACCCTGCCCGTGGTCTGTAACATCCTTCTCAGGCTTTACGAAGATTCGCTCGGGTAATCCCGGGTCAGAAGTCGCTCCAGAACCTGCCTTTTTCATCCTTGTGAGAACAGTCTATGAAGAGCAGCCCGAAGTCGGCGTCCTTAGGGTTATTTACATATGCCCAGGTGCCGCTGTCGGTTATTTTTAAGGAGGAGACGTTCCTTACAGAGGAGGCCCTGAAATGGCGCGGCAGTTTAAGCAGCGGAGGCGCTTCCAGTTTCCCGTCGCGCACCGTATACTCGAAAGCGGGAGGCGGGCACTTGTGCTCCTGGGCGTAAAGCGCCAGCGACAGGCGCAGCCCGGCGAGCTTGCGCACCACCTCCGCCGCGCCCATGCCCGAATAAAGATAATGCGCGAACACCCCGAAAGCGGCCAGAGCCGCCGCTGCCGCCAAAAGCCTTCTCCGGTTCATGTTCTCAATATTACCAAAAATACCGCCCGCCCTGGAATTCAAGGAGCTGTACAGCCTGGAGCCCCCCGGCGGGCTGTGTGTGTCCCGGAATAATTTTTGTAGAATAAAGGAAGCGAAATTTAACAAAGGCGAGGACTGATCCATGAAAATACTTTCTCTTAACTGCGGAAGCTCTTCCGTGAAATACTCACTTTTCGACTGGCAGGCCAGGACGCCGCTTGCTTCGGGCGTGGTCGAGCGCGTCGGTATCGGCGGCTCATTTGTAAGCCATGAGGCCGCGGGCCGGGAGAAGGTCACCGTAAAACAGGATTGTCCCACCCACAAGGAAGCGATAAAACTTGTAATAGACACGCTGACGGACAAGACCAATGGCGTGATCGACAACCTGGAAGGTATCTCCGCCGTAGGGCACCGCGTGGTGCACGGCGGCGAGAAGTTCGTGAAGTCGGTCATAATAGACGACAAGATCATAGAGGCCTTCCGCGAACTCTCCTCGCTGGCCCCGCTCCACAACCCGCCCAACATCCAAGGCATCGAGGCCGCCCGCTCGCTGATCCCCAAGATCCCCCAGATGGCCATAATGGACACGGCCTGGCACCAGACCATGCCCGAGTCCTCCTACATGTACGCGCTGCCCCGCGCGTGGTATGACAAGTATGCCATCCGCCGCTACGGTTTCCACGGCACCTCGTTCCTCTACAACGCCAAGCGCGCCGCGGTACTGCTGAAGAAAGACCCCTTCAAGACCAACCTGGTCATCTGTCACATCGGCAACGGCGCTTCCGTAAACGCGGTGAAGAACGGCCTCTCCTACGACACCAGCATGGGGTTTACCCCGCTGGAAGGCCTTGTGATGGGCACCCGCGCCGGAGATCACGACCCGGCCATTCCGCTCTATGTGATGGCCCGCGAAAGCATGAACCCCGGAGAGATGGACGCCATCCTGAACAAGAAGTCCGGCAAGCTCGGCATCACCGGCAAGTTCAGCGACGCCCGCGACGTGGAGATGGCGGCCGGGCAGGGCGACGCCCGCGCCCAGCTCGCGCTGGACATAGAAGCCAACCGCATCAAGAAGTATATCGGCGCCTACGCCGCCGAGGTCGGCGGCATAGACGCGGTGGTCTTTACGGCCGGCGTCGGCGAGATGGGCTCGCTTACGCGCTGGGGCGCGCTGGAGGGCCTGGACTTCCTGGGCATCAAGTGCGACAAGGAGAAGAACGATATTTCCAAAACCCGCAACGCCGAGACGGAGATCTCCTGCAAAACCTCCAAGGTTAAGGTGTTCGTTATACCTACCGACGAGGAAAGGGTGTTCGTGGAGGACGTGGCGGGCTTGCTGTCGGGCAATTACGACATTCATACCCGTTTCACTTATACCTTCCAGGACCCGGCTTACCGCAACCACATGCGCGACGACGCCTTCGCAAGGCAGTGCGTGAAGAAACCCGCCCTGCTGAAGGTGGCGGCTGACCCCGCCCCCGCCGCCAGAGGCTGACTTCCGGCATGAGGGATATAAAAAGAAAATTCCTTACCACGCTGGCCGCGCTGCTTGTGCTGTTTACGGCCGGCGTGGGCGGCTATTCCCTTATAGAGGGGTGGAATTTCCTGGACAGTCTTTACATGACCGTCATTACCCTGGGCACTATCGGTTACGGCGAGACGCACCCGCTGTCCAGCCACGGCAGGATCTTTACGATAATGTTGATCCTCGGGGGTATAGGCGCCATGACCTATATCTTTACCAGCATGACCGAACTTCTGCTGGAGGGCGGTCTTAAAGAGGCGTTCCGGAGGTTTAGGATGCAGGATAAAATAGAAAAACTCAAAGATCATTTCATAGTCTGCGGCGCAACGCGCCCGGGGCTTAGCGTCTGTGACGAACTGGCAAAGACGTCCAGGCCTTTTGTGCTGGTGGTGCTGGCGGAGGAGGAGGTAAAGAAATTCATGGCGTGCGGCTGGTGCGTGGTGGCCGGTGACGCCTCTTCCTGCTCCACCCTCGAGGCAGCCGGGGTTTCCGGCGCCCGGGGGGTTTTCTGCGCCCTTTCAAACGACAAAGATAACGCGTTCGTCGCTATAACGGCCAGGGGGCTGAATGCGGGGCTCAAGATAGTGACCGTCCAAAATGAGCACAACTCCGAGATGAAGGGCAAGCTTCTGCGCGCCGGGGCGGATATCGTTATAAATCCTTCCCACATAGGCGGGCTGCGCATGGCCTCCGAAATGGTAAGGCCCGCCACGGTGCAGTTCCTGGATTCCATGCTGCGCGGTCAGAAGGAAGGTGTCCGGTTCGAGGATATCGAGGCGGGCCCGGGAGTGGACGGCCGGACGCTTGGGGAGTTTAAGGGGGCCGGGCGCAAAGGCGCCCTGGTAGTGGCGCTTAAGAACCCGGTTGGAAACAGCTATACAATAAATCCGTTGCCTTCTGTTACGCTGAAACGAGGAGATGTGCTGGTGGCTCTCGGGGATCCCGAAGAGCTCAGGGCCTTGTCCGCCGCTTTGGCCTGACGGCGTACGCGGTAAGCGTCCGTATAAAAAAAATCCCGCCGCGCTTTAACGCGGCGGGATCTTTTTTATGCCGGGCTTAATTAGCTTTCTTTGTCGCTTCAGCCTTGGCCGGTTCGGCCGCGGCCTTCGTGTCGGATACGGTAAATTCAACCGTGGAAATTACCGAGCCGGCTTCGTCCGTTACTTCCACTTTCCAGTTACCCGGCCAAACGGCTTTTGAGCTCCAGACCCGGTAGGGGCTCGCGTTTACCGCCAGCTCTATCTCGAACGCTTTTTTCCCGTCCGCGTAATAGATATGCTTGACCTTTGTCGGTACCGCTTCGGCGGTTATCTTGGTCCAGGTATAAACCCGGCCGGCGGTCTTGTCAAAGGCGGCGGTCTCGTTTACAGGCTCCCTGTTTTCCACCGAGGCGGCGGTTACTATCTTTTCCACCTTTACTGCGGCGGCGGCTTTCTGCTCAGCCGGGGCTGTTTTCTGTACGGCGGGCGCGGTCTGGGCGTAAAGCGCGCAGGCGGCGGTCGCCGTTATTATTGAGGCTATTATGTATTTTTTCATTTGTTCTCCCCTGTTAACTATTTCTTCGCAGGTTATTATACCTAAAAAGCTTATGGTTTTATAGTGCGGTAAATTTGTTAGAATTTAATTATGAAGCTGCGCAATATCCTTTTATTGGGCCTGCCGGCAATGGTCCTGTGGCTTGCCGCCATATTCGTCCTTGGTATTTTTCTTATAAAGTGGTTCTGGATGTGGACGATCCCCGGGCTTTGCCCCGGCGCGGTGGCTTCCGGGCTTATAGCCGCTAAAATTTCCTGGTGGACGGCGCTTAAACTTTCGGTGCTGGTAGCGCTGCTCGCCGCTATCACCAATATTTCGAAGAACTAAAGCCAAGAGGCTGCGCGGTTTCAAAGGGGCAATGTGAGAAAAAACAACGGGGGTAAGAAATATGCCGGCGGCGCGCCGCTGCGCTTCTGCGCCTCCGCCTTGCTCCTGGTCTCCCTTGCCGCCTGCTCCCGCCCCGTTACGGACGATTCCAAAACCATCGTGGTCTGGGAACAGGAGGACGCCCAGGTCGCTCCCTATATCGACTCGGTTTTTGACGCCTTCAGGAAACTGCCGGAGAACGCCGGTATTGAGATCGTCCGCACCCATTACCAGACCGAGGACCTGCGCCAGCAGTTCCAGGCCGCCTCGCTCGCCGGGGTGGCCCCCGACCTGCTGCTGGGCCCGTCCGATACCGCCGGGCTTTACGCGGTCTCGGGGTTTATAACGCCGCTTGACGGGCAGTTCGATTTCACGAAGTTCAACGGGCCCGTGATGGAAGCTATAACCCTGGACGGCCATTCCTGGGGCGTACCTGTTTCCAACGGCAACCACCTGATGATGTTCTATAATAAAAAATTCGTCAAGGCCGCCCCGAAAACCACGGACGAACTTTTCGCCTTCTGCGCCGGGCCGGCCAAGCTGCTGAAGCTCGACCGCTGCCTCGCGTTCGACATGGGCGAGCCGTTCTGGCTTATGCCCTGGCTGGGCGCCTTCGGCGGCTGGCCCATGGACGGGAAAAAGCCCACGCTGGACACCAAGCCCATGCGCGACACCCTGAATTTCTACCTGGACCTCAAGTACAATAAAAAATATGTTCCCATGGAGTGCGATTACAACTGCATGGATTCCCTTTTTAAGGAAAACAAGGCCGCTTTTATAATAAACGGGGACTGGGCTATTTCCGGCTACCAGAAGCATTTTGGTAAAGATTTCGGCCTCTGCGTGATCCCCAGGTATTCCCCGACGGGGCGCTATCCTTCTCCCATGGTGAGCGGCAAGTATTTTATGGTCAGTTCGGGCGTAAAGGCCGGAAAAATGCCCCTGATAAAACGCCTGTTGGAATTTTACACCTCCAAGGAGAACCAGGTTAAGCAGTACCAGGTCCTCACCCGCCTGCCCGCGCTTAAGGCGGCCGGCCTGGCCCCCGAGATAACCTCCGACGAGGTTTCCCGCATCTCCCTGGACCAGATACTTAAAGGTCGCCCCATGCCCATGGCCACCGAAATGCGGGCGGTCTGGGATTCGGCGCGCAACTACCAGGGCCTTGCCACCACCCGCAAGCTGGATGCTGGCGCCGCCGCGCGCAAGATGCAGGAAAACGCCGTTAAAAAAATCGCGGAAATGAACAGGTAAGCCAGGGCCGGGGATCGGCAATCGTTAAGCGTAAATAGCGGATGTGGTAGAGTTTAAGAATGGAAATACTCAGGTCAATATACGAGGTCGGCGGATTTATAATCCTTATAGCCGCCGGAGTGGCCGCGCTTGAAGGCTATTTTTACGCCCACTTCAGGTTTTACTCCCGCTCCTGGTTCTTCCCCGCGGCTCTCTCTGTTTGCCCCTTATTGGCGCTGGCGATATTCGGCCGGCTGCTGGGCGGCTTCACTTTTCAGCTCTGGCTTTACTTCCTGCTCTCCGAAGCCGCCATCGCCGCGTTCTTCCGGCTGGCAGTTAAGGGGCGCCATACCGTCCCTTACCTGCTGCTGGCCCCGGCTTTCGTCGGGCTCGCGCTGCTGCTTGTTTATCCCTTCGTTTTCGAGATCTATCTTTCTTTCCACGACCTGAAGCTGACCACTATAATGCTGTGGAAGAACACCGGCTCCATCCCGTTCGTGGGGATCGAGCAGTATATAAAGGTCTTTACCACCTCCCCCCTTTCCGAGATCACCTTCTGGGCGCTGCTGGGGCGGACGCTTGTGTGGACCTTTACAAACGTTTTCTTCCACGTAGCGGGCGGCTTTATCCTGGCCCTGATGCTCAATAACAGCATCCGCTTCAAGGGTTTTTACCGCACGCTGCTGGTTATCCCCTGGGCCATGCCCCAGGTGGTGGCGGTGCTCGCCATGCGCGGGGAGTTCCATTCCCAGAACGGGTTCGTGAACATCGTCATCGTAAAGCTGCTGGCGGTTTTCCCCTTCCTGGCCCACCTGGGCGTGGCCCCGGTGCAGTGGCTGAGCGATTACCCGCTCGTAACCTGCACGCTCATCAATATCTGGCTGGGCATCCCCTTCATGATGGTCGTCATTCTAGGCGGCCTCCAGTCAATTTCCAGCTCTTATTACGACGCGGCGGATATCGACGGCGCCTCCTACTTCCAGAAACTGCGCTATATCACGCTGCCGCTGGTGCGCCCCGTGATGATGCCCGCGGTCACGCTGGGCACGGTGTGGACCTTTAACAATATAAACGTTATTTACCTGGTTACCGGGCAGGCCGGCGGCACCGAGCAGGCCGACATCCTGGTGTCCGCCCTGTATAAGGCGGCTTTCACCTACAACCGCTACAGCTATTCCGCGGCTTTCGCCATCGTGGTGTTCGCCCTGCTGTTCTTTATCTCCGTTTTCTACCTTAAAAGCTTCGACGCCGCCAAGGATGAAAGATAATATGAGTGAAACTAAGATGTCCCGGATAAAGAAACTTCTTAGAGACTTTCTGGCGCACGCTGAGGCGGCGGTAAAAAAGATAGTTTGTGAGAAGGATTTTAAGAAAAATCTGTTCCTGCATGCCGGGCTGATATTTTGTTCCGCGGTCTGCGTTTACCCCCTGCTGCGCATCCTGTCGGTCTCCCTGCGCCCGGGCGACAAGCTGTTCTCCACCGACCTTTCCCTTATCCCGGCCGGCGCTACCCTGATCTCCTATTCCCGGCTGCTGGGCGACACCATGTTCCTGCGCTGGCTGTGGAACTCCCTTATCATCACGCTGGCCACTTCCTTTATAGGCGTGTCGCTCGCCTCCACGGCGGCCTACGCCTTCTCGCGCTTCCGTTTCCCCGGCAAGAAGGCCGGGATGATACTGCTGCTCTCCAGCCAGATGATACCGGCGGGCATGCTGATCCTCCCCCTTTTTCTGATGATCATGAAGCTGAAGCTGATGAACACCTACCTGGGGATGATCATCGCTTATTCCGTCTCTTCGCTGCCGTTCAGCATCTGGATACTTAAAGGCTACTACGACACCATTCCCCGGTCGCTGGAAGAAGCGGCGCTGGTGGACGGCACCAGCCAGGTAGGCGCTTTCTGGCGCATCATCCTTCCTCTTTCCACGCCGGCGCTGAGCATAGCCTTTCTTTTTAATTTCACCACCGCCTGGAACGAATACCTGGTGGCCCGCGTGGTGCTGTTCAGCTCCAAGCAATACACCTGGACGCTGGGCATCTTCGAACTGCAGGGCCAGTACATCACGCAATGGGGCATGTTCGCCGCCGGGTCCATGCTGGTCACCATCCCCGTCCTGTGCGTCTTCCTGTATTCTTCCAAGTGGCTTATTTCCGGCCTCACCCTCGGCAGCGTGAAAGGATAACTTATGGCTACGGTGCAATTTAAAGGTATTGTGAAAAAATTCGGGGACAACCTTGTCCTCAACGGGGTGGAGGTGGAAATAAAAGACCACGAGTTCGTCGTAATCGTTGGCCCGTCCGGCTGCGGCAAAACCACTCTCCTCCGGATGCTGGCCGGGCTTGAAGAGATTACCGACGGGGAGATCTTTATAGACAACCTGCTGGTCAACGAGCTGCACCCCTCCAAGCGCGAGATAGCCATGGTGTTCCAGGATTACGCCCTTTACCCGCACATGACGGTGGAGGAGAACATGAGCTTCGCTTTGCGCCTCAGGAAACTGCCCAAGGCGCAGATCTCCGCCCGCGTGACCGACGCGGCCAACATCCTCCAACTGGGCCAGTTTTTAACGCGCATGCCCAAGCAGCTTTCCGGCGGGCAGCGCCAGCGCGTGGCCATTGGCCGCGCCATTGTGCGCAAACCCAAGGTGTTCCTCTTCGATGAACCCCTTTCAAACCTGGACGCAAAACTGCGCGAGGAAATGCGCGTGGAGATCGCCAAGCTTTATCAGCGCCTGAACGCCACCATCCTCTATGTCACGCACGACCAGGTTGAGGCTATGACGCTGGCCGGCCGCATCGTGGTGATGAACCACGGGATAGTGCAGCAGATAGGGTCCCCCATAGAGGTTTACCGCAAGCCGGCCAATTTGTTCGTGGCGGGCTTTATAGGCAGCCCCACCATGAACCTGCTGCCCGGCAGGCTTTCTTTAGCCGGGGGCGGCACGGTGTTCAAAAGCGAAGCCCTTACCCTGCCTGTCCCGGCTTTTGTGCTGTCGGCCAAAGAGGCGGTTGAGGGCAGGGAGGTGGTGCTGGGCATAAGGCCCGACGACGTGCTGGTGGAACGCCCCGGGGACGATAAATGCTCCGCTAAAATAACGGCCGTGCTTGAGGTGTGCGAGCTGCTAGGCCACCGTGAAAACCTCTACCTTAAAGTGAACGGGGCGAAGCTGCTGGCCACCGTGGAGGCCTTTTTTAACCGCAGCCCCGGCAGTTCGGTCAACCTGTGCCTGAATTATAAGAATATGCACGTATTCGACAAGGCTACTGAGAAGCGCATAAGCGAATAGCCTGGGGCTTATAGTAATCAATATTGAACTTTAAGTATAATTGGAAGGTAAGATTTGGACGCTAATATAACGGAGGTACTAAAATGAAAGCTACTATAGACGCGGATGCCTGCATAGGCTGCGGTCTGTGCGCCAATGATTGTCCCGAAGTTTTTGAAATGAAAGCCGACAAAGCCGCGGTAAAAGGCCCCGTGCCGGCCGGCAAGGAAGACTCCTGCAAAGCCGCCGCGGCCAACTGCCCCGTGCAGGCTATTAAATGCGAGTAAAATGACCGACAAGCCGGGCCCGCACGCCGCGGGGCCGCACAGGCCCGCCTGGGTTCTCAAAAGGGAAACCGGCGGGCTTTTTATTTTATGAACTATTCAGACGTGAATAAATCGAAATTGGGCGTGGTAAAGCTTTCCATAACTTCCAACTCCGTGCTGGTCGTCTTTAAACTTATAGTGGGTCTGGCCATCGGTTCCGTTTCGGTGCTTTCGGAGGCTATTCATTCCGGCATAGACCTGGTAGCCGCGATGATCGCCTATTTCGCGGTGCGGTCTTCCTCGCAGCCCGCGGACAAGGACCACAATTACGGGCACGGCAAATTCGAGAACATCTCGGGCTTCGTCGAGGCTATTCTTATTTTCCTCGCGGCCGGCTGGATCATATTGGTAGCTGTAAGAAAACTGGTTTACCCGCAGCCGCTGGACCTGGTCGGCTGGGGCATATTGGTTATGGGGCTCTCTTCTTTTGTCAATATGGCTGTTTCGCATATGTTGTTTAAGGTAGGCAATGAAACCGATTCCATAGCCATTAAAGCGGACGCCTGGCATTTGCGCACGGACGTTTATACTTCCGCCGGAGTGATGACGGGCCTGGCCCTTATCTGGCTTATTGAACTGGTCTGGACAGGCCACCATGTGCACTGGATAGACCCCCTGGCCGCCATTGTGGTGGCGTGCATGATAATTAAGGCGGCCTATGAACTTACCGTTCAGTCCCTGGGCGATCTGCTGGACACTTCCCTTCCCGCGCAGGAGAATAGCCGCATCAACGCGCTGATTAAAAAACAGGCGGGCGTGATAAGTTTTAAAAACCTGCGCACCCGGAAAGCCGGGGCTGTCAGGTTCATAGAATTCGATATCCTCGTCGATCCCGCCATGTCCGTTGAAAATGCGCACAGGCTTGCGGATAATATAACCGCCGATATAAAACAGGAAATGCTGAATGCCGAGGTTACCATCCATATAGAGCCCTCTACGGCAACTTCCCCGGAGCGCCCCCCTGCTGCCGCTCTGTAAAAACCATGGTCCGCGGTAAAATAAAGGCGGGCGGCTTATAAACGCCGCCCGCCTTTTTTGCGCCCTGCTATTATCAGGCTGGTTTTTCTTCGTCCTTAATAGGCAGCTTGAATATAACCAGTATACCCGGAATGGTGAGCAGGCACACCGCCAGAAAAAAGTGGCGGTAGCCCACGGCTTCCTGCAGCATGCCGCTCAGCATGCCCGGCACCATCATCCCGAGCGCCATTATGCCGGTGGAGATGGCGTAATGGGCGGTCTTGTACTTGCTGCGGCAGATCATGATCAGGTACATCGTAAATATCGTAAAGCCCACGCCGTAGCCGAACTGTTCGGCCGCTACCAGCAGCGGCACGGAGCCCCAGGGGATGGAGCGCCCCAGCAGCGTAACATGGCCCAGTGCCGGCAGCGCGTATGACATGTAAAGGTAGAACACGTCCGGCACGTGCAGCGCGAAGACCATGGGCCACAGGCAGCGGCGGAAGCCATATTTCGAGACCAGCCAGCCGCCGAGGATCCCGCCCACGACCAGGGCCACCATGCCGATGGTGCCGTAGATTATCCCCACCTCCGCCGTGGGCAGGCCCAGCCCGCCCTTGGCCGCGGCGTCCAGCAGGAAGGGCTGCGTCATCTTTATCAGCATGGCTTCGGCCAGGCGGTAAAGCAGGATGAACGCCACTATATAGCCTATGCCGTCCTGCGTGAAGTACGAAACGAAAGCCTCGTTGAAAGAATTCCCCTCCTCCGCCATCTTGCCTTTAAGATACGGGAACACGTACCGGCGGCAGAGGAAGACAAGCGCGACGGTCAGGAAGGCGGCGGCCGCGAGTTTCGGCCAGATCCCCTGAAGGCTGTTGAACAGCCAGATGAGCGCCCCGGCCGCGGCCAGGTAAGCTGCCAGGTTCGCGACCGAGCGCAGCACCGGCCCGGCTTCCGTTCTGGCTTTGGGCAGGTCTTCGGCGGGACGCGGCAGCATGAAAATGTGATAAACGGCAAGGACCACGAAGATCAGCGCGGAGACGCCCAACATGACGCTCCAGCTGGCGGCCGCGGTGAGGCCGGCTTCCTGCATCTTGCCGGCCCGGAACACCAGGAACCCGGTGCCAAAGATCATGGCGAAACGGTAGAACATGGAGCGTATGCCCACGAAGAGCGCCTGGTCCTCGCGGGTCAGCCCCAGCATATAGAACCCGTCGACGGCGATGTCGTGGGTGGCCGAGATGAACGCGCCCGCTGCGAAAGAGAGCAGCGAGACCGCGAAGAAATGCTGCCCTGAGAGCGAGAACGCCGACGCCCCCAGGCAGCCGGCCAGTATCAGCTCGGTGTACACCACCCAGCTGCGGCGCGTGCCGTACATGTCCACCATCGGCCCCCACAGCATTTTGAGCACCCAGGGCAGGTAAAGCCAGCTGGTCCAGAAGGCCATGTCGGCGTTGGACACGCCCATGTTCTTGTAAATAATTACGGAAACTGAATTTATGAGGATGTAAGGCAGGCCTTCTGCGAAATAAGTGGTAGGGATGAACAGCCAGGGGTTGCGTTTTTCTGCTTTAGCTATCATTATAAAAAAACCTCCGCGGACCTATAAGCTACTTTAAGTGTAACTTTTGCCGGCGGCGGTTATCAAGGCGTACGATAAAAACAAAAATGCTATCGCTATCAC
>JAVHRY010000018.1:0-4870 GCA_036171915.1 Elusimicrobiales bacterium
CCCCTCCGCTGCGATTCACCGCCGAAATTCTTTCGTCATCCGCCGATGCTGCTCATTTCGATACTGCCGGAGGACGGGGAATCTTTCCTGTACTTAGATTTTACTAAAAATATCTTTTTAATATAGCCGGTCAGCGCGGCGTCGTCCATGCCGGAGCGCAGCAGATCGCGCAGGTCGTGGGTGGAGGGCGAGAACAGGCAGGGGTAGACTTTGCCGGTGCAGTCCATGCGGATGCGGTTGCAGGAGCCGCAGAAATTGTCGCTGCGGCCGCTGATGAAGCCTATTTTCCCTTTCGCGCCGGTTAATTTATAAACGCGGGCGGGGCCGTCGCCCTTGTTCGGGGGCAGCTGGGCCATGGGGCCGAGGGCGTCTTCGATTATTTTTTTAGCTTCAGCCGTGGGGAAAAGGGCGCCGGCCAGTCTATCGGAGCGTTTATTGGTGGGGAAATATTCTATAAACCGGACGTCCAGCGGCCGGGCCAGTGATAACCCGGCGAAACCGGCGGCTTCGTCTTCGTTTATGCCTTTCATGAGGACTACGTTAAGCTTCACGCCGGTAAATCCGGCTTCAAGGGACTTGTTTATGCCGTCCCAGACCCGGGCCAGGCCGTCGGTCCCCGTTATTTTTTTAAATGTCTCTTTTTTCAGGCTGTCCAGGCTGATATTCACGCGGTCCAGGCCGGCGGCGCGCAGGGGAGCTGCCAGCCCGCCCAGCAGGAGCCCGTTGGTGGTAAGGGCCAGTTCCTCCAGGCCCGGGACAGCTTTGAGCAGGCGCACCAGTTCCAAGACGTTCTTTTTTACCAGCGGCTCGCCGCCGGTAAGGCGTATTTTTTTTACGCCGGCCCGCACGAAGGCGGCGGCGGCTCGGGCTATCTCCTCGTGGCGCAACAGTTCTTCGTGTTTAAGGAACCCGCTTTTTTCCAGCGGGGTACAATAGATGCAATTGAGGTTGCACCTGTCCGTGAGCGAGATCCTTAAGTATTCTACAGCCATGAGAGGAATTCGGCCTTTTCTCCTTTTTTTATGGAGCCGTTCTCTTTTACCATGGTAAAGCCGTTAGCCGCGGCCAGGGCCAGTATGTCGGCTGAGCCATTGTTTGAGACTTCAGCCAGCGTATAAGAGACCTCAGCGCCCACTTTTGAAAGCACCATGGCGCGGCGCGGCGTGCGCGGGTTAAAGGCGCAAGCGCAGGTCCCGGCCCGGAATCGGGGCGCGCAATCGGCGCGGCCGCTCATTTTACGTATGGCCGGGCGTATATACGCGAGGTAGGCCATGAAGTTGGCCACCGGGTTGCCGGGGATGCCGAAAACCAGTTTACGGCCCTTCAGGCCGAAGAACAGCGGCTTGCCGGGCCGCACCCGCACCTTGTGGAAAACCATTTTCACTCCGAGACTTTTCAGAACCGCGGGCACCAGGTCGTAGTCGCCCATGGAGACGCCGCCGGAGATAAGCACGATGTCGGCCTTAAGCGCCCGACGGATGGCGGCCTTCATTTTTGCGGCGTCGTCGCGCACTATAACCGGGGCGGCGCTTATGCCGTCGGCCTTAAGCATGGCGGCGAGCATGGGCCCGTTGCTGTTGTAAATCTGATTCCGGCCGCGCTTAAAGCCGGGAGGCACTATCTCCCCCCCGGTATTTACCAAAGAGACTACGGGCAAGGCTCCGGTCTTAACATGGCTGCGGCCCACCGCGGCCAGCGCGGCTATGTGCGAAATCATTAAAACAGCGCCCCGCGGCAATATCTCAGCCCCTTTCCTGATATCCTCGCCGCGCAAGGCGATATTGGCCCCTTTCTTAATTATTCCCCTGAATTTCACCAGGCCGGCAGTCTCCGACGTAACTTCCACCATTACAACAGCGTCGGCGCCGGCCGGCACGGGTGCGCCGGTCATTATCTTCACGCAGGCGCGGGGCGGCAGTTTCCCCTTAAAAACATCCCCGGCCTGTATAAGGCCGAGGCTGCCCAGTTCCGCCCCCGGCTTAACATCGGCGGCGCGCACGGCGTAGCCGTCCACCGCGGATTTATTAAAGGGCGGCATCTCTATGCCGGAACGGATGTCCTCCAGCAGCACCCGGCCCACCGCGTCTTCTATGCGGGCGCTTACCGGCGGCAGAGGCCGGGTGTTCTTCAGGACTGTTTCGATTGCTTCTTCAAAAGTTATCATGTTATCCTCTTTATCAAATGTACGGCTGTGGCCTTGAACGAGGCGTAAGCCCCGCCGCCGGCTTTAAGCGCCAGGCCTTCCACTAATTGTTTGGTGACGGCCGCCTGCAGCTTGAAACCGCAATCGAGCTCCACCTTGTACTCCAGGCCCCAGGGCGCCACGGAGACCACCTTGGATTTAAAATTATTCCGCCGGCCGCCCGCGTCCGCGCCCAGGGAAACCGAAACTTCCTCCGGCCGCACGCAGACGTACACGCTGTCCCCGGCCTCGCAATCGGACACCACCATCAGTTCTTTTCCCCCGGCCTCTACCGCGCAGAGATTATCCTGTTTGGAGATCACCTTGCCGGGCAGTATGGTCTCCACGCCCACGAAAGCCGCGACTTCCGCCGAGACCGGGCGCGAGAAGATCTCCTGCGGCTCCCCCTGCTGTAATATTTTACCATTCACCAGCACGGCCAGTTTATCACAGAGCGTCAGCGCCCCGCCCTGGTCCTGCGTCACCAGCACCACGGCCGCGTTGGAGGCCTTAAGCACGCGTTTCAGATCGCGGGAGATGGCATCCTTAACGCGCTCGTCCAGGGCGGCGAAGGGTTCGTCCAGCAGCACAAGCTTAGGCCTGGTCACGAAAGCCCTGGCCAGCGCGGCGCGGTGGCTTTCGCCCTGCGAAAGGGTCCTGGCGTTGCGGCCCTTCAAATGTGTGATCTTGAACAGCTCCAGCACTTCCTCCACGGCGCTTACGTCTTTGCGCCCGCGCAGTTTAAGAGGGAGGGCCACGTTATTGTAAACAGTGTCGTTTGTAAGGTAAGGCTGGGAGAAAACCACGGACATGGCGCGGCGCAGGAACAGCTTGTTCTCCGGGGCCAGCGCGTTGCGCCCCATTATCTCAAGCGTCCCGGCCTCCGGGCTCCGGAGCAGCGCCATGGCGTTCAAGAGCGTGGTCTTGCCGGCGCCGTTCGGACCGATGATAGCGAACACTTCCCCCTCGCGGATATTCAGCGAGTCCACTTCCAGTTTAAAACCGGCGTCAAAGCCCAGGCGGAGGCCGGAAAGTTTTATCATCGCGCCAGCACCTTATTCTGCTGGATTAAGGTAAGCGCCAGGTTAACGATAAAGCCCAGCGTCAAAAGGATAAGGCCAAGCGCTATGGCCATGTCGAAATTGCCCATATTGGTTTCCATCACGGTGGCGGTGGTGAGCATGCGGGTCTGGTGGCGGATATTGCCGCCCACTATCATAACCGCCCCCACCTCGGCCACCAGCCGGCCGAAACCGGCGATAACGGCGGCCAGCACGGTCAGGCGTATTTCGTTAAGGCAGACCTTTATGGCCTGCCAGTCGCTGGCGCCGAGGGTAAGCACCTGCTGGTAGAATCTGGGGTCCACGCTCTGCATGGCGGAAACGGAAAGAGCTGTAATGATGGGCAGGGCTATGACGAACTGCGCCAGTATCATGCCGGCGGGGGTGTAGAGCCAGTTAAGGCAACCCAGAGGACCGCTGCGGGCCAGGAACAGCATAACTACCAGGCCGGCCACCACCGGGGGCAGGCCCATGCCGGTATTGACCAGGGCGATAAGCAGTTTTTTGAGCGGGAATTTTTTTACGGCTATCCAGGAGCCGAGCGGCACACCGGCCAGCACCGCCAGGGCCGTAGCCAGCAGGGATACGGTAAGCGACAGCCGGGCGATGGCGAAGATCTCGGCATTGCCGGAAAATATTAAATGCAGCGCCTTGTTCAAGCCCTGAAAGATGAATTCCATTTAACCCTTTATGGCTTATTTCACGGCGTAATCGTAGAAGAACAGCTGCCGGCCGTATTGCTTCCGGCCATATTCCTCTATCATCTCTTTGGCCGGCTTCGAGAGCACGAAATCGAAGAAAGCCCTGGCCCCGGCGGCGTTGACCTTGGGGAACTTGCCGGCATTTACGAGGATGAGGCTGTAGCGGTTTATAAGGGCGTCGTCGCCCTCGCTGACTATCTCAAGGGAAATATTATTTTTCATGGAAAGATAGGTGGAGCGGTCAGCCAGCACATAAGCGTTCTTCTCGTTGGCCATGGAAAGCGTGGCGGCCATGCCCTGTCCCGCCTCGACATAGGACTCTTTGCCGGGCTGCGCCTTGGCGGCCGCCCAGAGTTTTAGTTCTTTCTTGTGGGTGCCCGATTTGTCGGCGCGGGACACGAACAAGGCCTTGGCCGCCGCTATCTTTTTAAAAGCGTCCGCCGCTTTCTTCGTACCTTTCACTTTGGCGGGGTCCGCCGCGGGGCCGAGCAGCACGAAATCGTTATGGAGAAAAGTGGTCCTGTCGGTGCCATAGCCTTCCGCCACGAACCGGGCCTCGTCGTCCGGGCTGTGCACCCAGAGGATATCCGCCTCGCCGGTCTTACCCAGCTGTATGGCCTGGCCCGAACCGACCGCTATGGCCTGCAGCTTGTATCCGCCGTCTTTCTGGAAAGCTTCGGAGACGGCGTCCAGCAGGCCGGTGTCCTGCACGCTGGTGGTGGTGGCCAGCCGCACGATGTCCCGGGGCGCGGAATTTTTCTGGCAGCCGGCGGCAAAAAGGGCCGCGGCGGCTAAAGGCAGCAGGAACTTTGTTTTTTTCATGGTTTAACCTCTAATAACTAATTTGTTTTAAATAATATCGAAATCGCCAGTCAAGTAAGAATTGCAGCCTGCGGGCCTATATTTTAAGTATCTCTATTTTATCC
>JAVHRY010000019.1:0-4834 GCA_036171915.1 Elusimicrobiales bacterium
CACGGGGTCGGGACACACCGTGCCCGCCCCTCCTCACTCAGTCGCGGCGCTTACGTAAGCCGCTCCTTCCGTGAGGGCCCGCCGAACCCATACCCTGGCCGGCCTCGGTAGATCGGCACCCCTTCGGCTAAAGAGGGAAAAAAGAAATAATGAACATAATCGTCTGCATTAAACAGGTTCCCAACACCACCGACGTCAGGATAGACCCGGTCACCAACACCCTCATCCGCGACGGCGTCGAGAGCGTGATCAACCCTTTCGATAATTACGCTATAGAGGAAGCCGTGCGCATTAAAGAACGCTGCGGGGGAAAAGTCACCGCCATCACCATGGGCCCGCCCCAAGCCGAAAACGCCCTGAAAGAAGCCATCGGCCTCGGCTGCGACGAAGGTATACTTGTATGCGACCGCAAATTCGCCGGTTCCGACACCTGGGCCACCAGCTACACTCTCGCCGCCGCCATAGAGAAAACAGGGGAATTCCACGTAATCCTCTGCGGCAAGCAGGCCTCCGACGGCGACACCGCCCAGGTAGGCCCCGGCATCTCCGCCCATCTGGACATCCCGCAGGTAACCTGCGTAAAGAAGATCCGCGAGATAAACGAGCGCACGGCCAAAGTGGAGCGCATGACCGAGGAAGGCTATGACGTGGTGGAAACTCCGCTGCCCTGCCTCTTCACCGTAGTCAAAGAAATTAACACCCCGCGCATGCCGTCGCTCAAAGGCATGATGCGCGCCAAATCCGCTAAGATCCCTAAATGGACCGCCGCGGACCTGGAAGCCGACCCGGCCGCCCTGGGCCTGGACGGCTCGCCCACCCGCGTGGTGAAGATCTTCACGCCCGAACCCCGCAAGGGCGGGGAAATACTCTCCGGCTCGGCTTCCGACGTGGCGAAAGAACTGGCCGAGTTGCTTAAAGAGGCGGTAATATAATGGCCTCCATACATATACTCCTTGATAAATGCACCGGCTGCACGCTCTGCGTGAAGACCTGTCCTTTCGGCGCCATCCACATAGCCGAGCGCAAGGCCGTTATAGACATGGCCAAATGCACGCTGTGCGGTTCCTGCGTGGCGGCCTGCAAGTTTGCCGCCATAGAATTAAAGCAAGACTCCGGTCCAAAAAAAGACTTTTCCCAATACAAGGACGTCTGGGTTTTCTGCGAGCAAAAAAAAGGCGTCATACAATCCATCTCTTATGAGCTCCTCGGCGAAGGCCGCAAGCTGGCCGACAAGCTGGGCGTGAAGCTGTGCGCGGTGCTGCTGGGTGGCGGCGTCGGGGACATGGCGGCCGGGCTGGGAGAGCGCGGCGCCGACAAGGTGTATTTTGTGGACCACTCGGCCCTGGCTGATTACCAGGACGACCCCTATACCGAAGTTATGGTCAAGCTGGTGGTGGAATACAAGCCGGAGGTTATACTTTGCGGCGCCACTACCATAGGGCGCAGCCTTATTTCCCGCGTGGCCATAAAAGTGAGCGCCGGCCTTACGGCGGACTGCACGGCCCTAGATATAGACGAGAAAGAGCGCCTGCTGCTGCAGACCCGCCCGGCCTTCGGCGGCAATATCATGGCTACCATCATAACGCCTAACCACCGGCCGCAGATGGCTACGGTGCGGCATAAGGTCATGAAAGAGGCCGCGATTACCAAGGGGCGCGAGGCCGAGGTGATCAAGAAGACTTATCCCGAAGAAGTTTTTAAATCACGGACGACCCTACTGGAAATGGTAGCGGATCTGGGCGCGACGGTGAATATTTCGGAGGCCGACATAATCGTGGCCGGCGGACGCGGTATGGGTACGAAGGAACACTTCGCCATGCTGGAGGACTTAGCCAAGGTGCTGGGCGGCGCGGTGGGCGCGAGCCGCAGCGCGGTGGACGCGGACTGGATCCCGTATTCGCACCAGGTGGGGCAGACGGGCAAGACGGTGGTGCCGAAGCTTTACATCGCCTGCGGCATTTCGGGGCAGATCCAGCATCTGATAGGGATGCAGTCTTCTAAGGTCATTGTGGCGATAAACAAGGACCCCGACGCGCCTATCTTTAAGGTGGCTACCTACGGTATCGTGGGCGACGTCAACGAACTGGTCCCGGCGCTAACTAAGGAATTTAAGAGGGTACTGAACAGATAAGAAAGGGGAAAAGAGCCGCGAGATGCGGAGTCGGGACGATGCGGGGGCCGGAACGCAAAAACAGGGTCTCGCA
Organism: Elusimicrobiales bacterium; assembly: GCA_036171915.1. Taxonomy (GTDB): domain Bacteria; phylum Elusimicrobiota; class Elusimicrobia; order Elusimicrobiales; family UBA9959; genus UBA9959. The sequence continues at coordinate 2,205 of JAVHRY010000019.1, forward strand.
CACCGTGCTCGCCCTTCCGGCTCTCGCCCGCCGCGCTTACGTAAGCGGCGGGCTCCGAGACGGTTTTGCTTATCCGGCCCCCGCGTAGTCCCTCCACTCAAGTTAAAGGACTTATCATTATGACCTCAAATACTATTGGCCTCAGGGATATGCCGGAGTGGAAGGCGCTGGAGGCCCACCATTCCAAAATAGGGAAGACGCATTTGCGCGAGCTGTTCGCGGCGGACGCTAAGCGCGCCGAGGGGATGTCCGTGGACGCGCTGGGGATCTACTTCGATTATTCCAAGCACCGCGCCACTAACGAGACGATAAAACTGCTGGCCGCGCTGGCGGAGGCTTCGGGGCTGAGGGGGAAGATAGAGGCTATGTTCAGGGGGGAGAAGATCAATATTACGGAAAACCGCGCGGTGCTGCACACGGCGCTGCGGGCGCCTAAGGGCGAAGTTGTCATGGTGGAGGGGAAGGACGTGGTGGCGGAGGTGCACGCGGTGCTGGACAAGATGGAGAGCTTCGCGCGCAAGGTGCGCGAGGGGCACTGGAAGGGCCACACGGGCAAGGCCATAAAGAACATCGTGAACATCGGCATCGGCGGCTCGGACCTGGGGCCGGTGATGGCTTATGAGGCGCTGAAGCGCCAAGCCCAGCGCGATCTAGTTTTCCGTTTCGTTTCCAACGTGGACGGCACCGACTTCGCCGAGGCGGTTATCGGCCTTGATCCCGATGAAACGCTTTTTATCGTGGCCTCCAAAACCTTCACGACGCAGGAAACGATGACCAACGCCAATACGGCGCGGGCCTGGGCGCTGGCGGCCCTTAAAGACCCGGCCGCCGTGGCTAAACATTTCGTGGCCGTTTCAACCAACGCGGCCAGGGTTTCCGAGTTCGGCATCGATACAGCCAACATGTTCGGCTTCTGGGACTGGGTGGGCGGGCGCTACTCCATGTGTTCCGCCATCGGTCTGTCCACTATGCTGGCGATAGGCCCGGAAAATTTCCGCGCCATGCTCGGCGGCTTCCACGAGATGGACGAGCATTACCGCACGGCGCCGTTCGAACGCAACCTGCCGGCGCTGATGGGGCTGCTTGGCCTCTGGAACAATAATTTTCTTGGCGCTGAGACGCTAGCGGTGTTGCCATATGAGCAGTATCTTAAGCGCTTCCCGGCCTACCTGCAGCAGCTTACCATGGAGAGCAACGGCAAGCGCGTTACGCTGGACGGCACGGCGGTGGACTACCAGACCGGACCTATCTACTGGGGCGAGCCCGGCACCAACGGCCAGCATTCTTTCTACCAGCTCATACACCAGGGCACCAAGCTTATCCCCTGCGACTTTATAGCTTTCGCCAAAACCGCGCACAAACCGGGCCGACACCACGACCTGCTTATGGCCAACGTTTTCGCCCAGGCCGAGGCGCTGGCCTTCGGCAAGACGGCAGGGGAGCTGAAAGCAGAAGGAGTTAAAGACTGGCTTATCCCGCACAAAACCTTTGAGGGCAACCGCCCGTCCACCACCCTGCTGCTGGAAGAACTCACCCCGGCCGCCCTCGGCAAGCTGGTGGCGCTCTATGAGCACTCTGTTTTCACGCAGGGCGCTGTCTGGCGCGTGGGGCCTTTTGACCAATGGGGGGTTGAGCTGGGCAAGGCGCTGGCCGGCCGCATTGTCCCGGAGCTGGAAGGCAAGGGGGAACCCGACCTGAAGCACGACCCTTCCACCAATGCACTTATCCGGCGCTACCGCAAGCTGCGGGGCTGACAGGCGGGGGAACAAAACAGCCCGGAGCGATGACCCCGGGCTTGTTTTTTCGATCAGACACTTTTATTTGGCCGGCATCTTAACTATGCCTTCCCGCTGGCGCACTTCCACATCCTTCATGGCGCGCCGGATATAGGTTTCGGCGCTGGCGCGGAGCTGGACCTCGGTAAGTATTACGGCGGCCACGCCCTGCTCTATAGCCTTTAGGCCCACCGCCACGGCCTCCTCGATGAACACCTGCGGCTCGTCCATGTGCGGCAGCAGGTAGTCCTCGCCCATCTTGCCGGACTTGACCGCGTACCCCGCCAGCGCTTCAGCGGCGGCGATGCACATCTCGTCGGTAATGGTGCGGGCGCGCACGTCGAGCACGCCGCGGAAGATACCGGGGAACCCCAGCGAATTATTAACCTGGTTGGCGAAATCCGAACGTCCAGTGGCCACTACCCGAGCGCCCGCTTCCTTGGCGTCCCAGGGCCAGATCTCGGGGATGGGGTTGGCGGTAGCGAACACGATGGCGTCTTTCGCCATCTTGGCGATCCATTCCTTCTTGATCGTGTCCGGCCCGGGAGTAGAGGCGGAACTTACCACGTCCGCGCCTACAAGGGCCTCGGCGATCCCGCCCTTCAGCTGCCCGGAGTTGGTGATCTGCGCCATGTGCTGTTTTTCGTGGTGGCCGGCAAGGTCCGTCCTGCCTTTGTGCAGCGTGCCCTTGGAATCCACGTAGATCAGGTTCCCGGGCTTGGCGCCGTAGGCCATGTAGAGGCTGCCGATGCGGATATTGGCCGCGCCGGCGCCCACCAGCACGATCTTCACGTCCCGGATCTTCTTGCCTACGATTTTCAGCGCGTTTATAAGGCCGGCCAGGGAGACCGTGGC
>JAVHRY010000020.1:0-16631 GCA_036171915.1 Elusimicrobiales bacterium
GCGGCGCTTACGCAAGCCGCTCCTTCCGTGAGGGCCCCGACAAACCCATACCCTCGCCACCCCTCCAGACTTTCGCTACCCAGGTCAGTATACTCTCGCCACTACTGCTCAATCAACAGAAAGGACAAATTTCGGATCGACTAAAGCATTTGTCAATTTCATAATTCGCTAACCCCATTAACCCATTAAAGTGATTATACTGGATCAACGAGGAATCGGTTAAGCGAGCGCGGCGCGGGCGGGGGTGCCGGGAGCGACTTTAGGGCGTAGGGGCGGGTGCTGGAGGGCACCGCTATCATTAGCGGCGCCGAAGACTGTTTGAGCGACGCACTGTGTGCGGAGCGAGTTCTGCAGGCGCCGGAAGCACCCGCCCCTCTTCGGCCACGTCCGCTTAGGAGCGAGCGGCACCCCCGCCCGCGCCGAACCTTGAAGTGTAAGTTACTTGCTCTTGGCTTTCTGGATGAGGACGCCGGTCTTTTTCATTTCTTTGCGGTAGGAGGGGCCGGTGGCCGCCCAGCAAACGGTTTCTACGCGGAAAGGGAAACCAGCCGCCTTGAAAGCGTCGGAAAGCTTTCCAAGACGCGCTTCGGACAGCGGCTTATCCGACATTACCAGCAGGTCCAGATAATGGTGCGCCTTGGACACCCCCGCAGCACGCGCGCCGTACACCAGCACGTCGAACTCCGGTACCCGGGCCTTAAGTATTGCCTTCACCTTCTTCAAAAACACCGGTTCAAGATCGATCATAAAACAGCCTTTTCCTGATTATATTTTCGCAGAGTACGGCCGCTAAGTCGACAAAACAACAGCTAAAGAAAAATCCCATGGCCTCCCGCCCCGGCAAGCCATGGGACATTGCGCGAAGCGCGCCGCTTTACTTCTTCGGAGAATTCTGTATAAGAACGCCGGTCTTTTTTATTTCTTTGCGGAAAGCGCTGCCGGTAGCGCCCCAGTCCACCATTTCGACGCGGAAGGGGAAACCAGCCGCCTTGAAAGCGGCCTCCATCTTTTCAAGCCGCGGCGCCACAAGCGGCTTGTCGGACATAACCGCAAGATCAAGGTAGGAATGCGTGTTAGCTTTCCCCGTAGCCCTGGAACCATACACCAGAACGTCGAATTCAGGCACATTCCCGGCCAGGATACCCTTAACTTTCTTCAGGAACATAGGTTTAAGATCGATCATGATGCAGTTTTCCTTTGTAAACGCTACTTATCTTCTACCAATATACCCGCCCCTATAGCAAGCGGCTAACCAAGCCTGGCAAGCAGCGCCGAGGCAGCCGCCAGGCAGGCGGACTCCGCGCGCAGCGTATATAAACCCAGGTTCATAAAAGCGGCTCCCTTTTCGCGGGCGAAGACAAGCTCTCCTTTGGTAAAACCGCCCTCAGGCCCAATAAAAAGTTTTACGTCTTTTTCAACTACGAGCCCCGCGGCCGCCTCATCCGGCGCAGCCCCTTCCGGGGCGGCAAAAACAGAAGCCCCCCCGGCAAGCAAAAGATCGTCCAGTTTTTCAGGTTTGCGCAGTTCAGGCAGCCGGCCGCGCCCGCACTGTTTGGCGGCGGAGATCAGTATCTGGTTAAGGCGGGGCACGCGGCGCTCCCAGTCGCTGAACAGATCGAACTGCACCCTGGAGGCCATCACCGGCTGGAACACTCCCACCCCGGCTTCCGTGCAGTGTTCCAGTATTTCCTCAAGCGCCGGGCGCGCCACTACGGCAAAACAAAGGGTTAACAGGGTCTTATATTCCGGGCTCGGCAGCGTATCTTTCAGCGTCCCGCTCACCATGCCCCCCGCCATCGTTTTGATAACGGCGCTGAAGCGGTTTCCGCGGCCGTCAAAGATCTCTATCACGTCGCCGTCGCGCGCGCGCGCGGCCTTGGCTATATGGTTAGATTCGTCCGGCCCGGCGAAGAATTCTCCGCCGCGCATATTCTCAGGCGGAATGTAATATTGGGGCATAGTTCGGAGTCAGCCTAGTATTTTTTTAAAAAAACCTTTATCTTTCTCTTCTGCGGGCGGCGCCTCGTGACCGGCTATTGCGGCCAGCTCCGCGAACAGTTCCCGCTGGCGGGGAGTAAGCTCATGCGGGACGTCTATCCGGACCTTTACCAGCAGGTCCCCCCTGGGCCTGCCGCCGGGCCCGGGCATCCCCTGATCGTGCACGCGAAAAACTTTCCCGTACTGCGTGCCCTGCGGAATGCGTATCTTCACGCGCCCGCCTTCTATAACCGGCACGTCCGTCTCTCCCCCCAGCGCCGCCTGCCACACCTCCACCGGGCATTCGTAAACGAGATCGCGTCCCTGGCGCTCAAAATGAGCATGGTGTTTAAGGCGCACCTCAATATACAGGTCGCCGGAATCGCCGCCTTTCATGCCCGCGTCCCCACCGCCGGAGACGCGCAGCACCGCGCCCTCTTCAACCCCGGACGGGATCTTTACGTTTATTAAAGCGCTCTTCTTCTGGCGGCCGGCGCCGCCACAGGCCTTGCACGGAACGGATATGACCTCGCCCTGCCCTCCGCAGTCGGGACAGGCCTGGCTGAAAGAAAAAAACCCCTGCGAATACTGCACCCGGCCCGCGCCGCGGCAGGCGGGGCATTTTTTTATGCCGGCCCGGCCGTGCGCGCCCGTGCCGTCGCAGTCCCGGCAGACCTCGGTGCGCTCAAAATTTACCGGCACTTTTACCCCGCTGAAAGCCTCTTCCAGGGTTATCTCCGCCGTGTATTTCAAATCGGCGCCGCGCCGGGAGCGCGGGCGGCCTCTGCCGCCGCCCTGCCCCTGCGTAAACAGGTTCTCAAACAGGTCCCCGAACATATCGCCCAGGTCCGCGCCCTGGAAACCGCCTGAGCCGCCGCCCGCGCCGGCCTTAAGGCCTTCCGCGCCGTACTGGTCGTAAACCTGGCGCTTCTCAGGGGTGGAAAGCACTTCGTAGGCCTCGTTAATTTCCTTGAAGGCGGACTCGGAATCGCCGTTGCCCGGGTTGCGGTCGGGATGGTGCTTCATCGCGAGCTTCCGGTAGGCGGATTTTATCTCGTCGGGGTTGGCGTTGCGGGCAATGCCCAGTGTGCGGTAATAATCATTTGATGACATAAATAGTTAAGCGGCCGGCGCTAAAGAGTTAGAGCGCGGAGCGTCAGAGTATTTTAGCTTTTTCAAGCCTTAATACTCCAACGCTCCCACGCTCGTAAGCCCGCGGCCGGGCGGTTTATTTCTTCTTATCGTCTACGACTTCAGCGTCCACCACGTCGTCCTTGGCGTCGGCGCCCGCTTTGGCGCCCGCGGCTTCTGGACCCGCGCCCGCCGCCCCGGCGGGAGCGGCCTTAGCCTGGGCGGCTTTATAAACCGCCTCGCCGAGTTTCTGGGAAACGCGGATAAGTTCGTCCTTGGTCTTCTTGACCTTATCCATATCCTCGCCCTTAATGGCGTCCTTCATCTCGGTAATGGCGCGGTCCACGGCCAGGCGCTCGTCCGGCGAGATCTTGTCCCCGTGGTCGCGCAGGGCCTTTTCCGTGGTGTAAAGGACGGCGTCGGCCTCGTTCTTGGTCTCCACTTTTTCCTTGTATTTTTTGTCGGCGTCGGAGAACTGCTCCGCCTGCTTCACGAACTTGTCTATATCTTCCTTGGACAGCTTGTTGGGGGCGCTTATGGTGATATGCTGCGCCTTGCCGGTGCCAAGGTCCTTGGCGTGCACCTGCAGTATCCCGTTGGCGTCTATGTCAAAGATCACCTCTATCTGCGGCACGCCGCGGGGCGCCGGAGGGATGCCGTCAAGGTCGAACTTCCCCAGCGACACGTTGTCCCCGGCCATGGCGCGCTCGCCCTGCAGCACGTGGATAGTGACGGCCGGCTGCGAGTCGGACGCGGTGGAGAACACCTGCGTCTTCTTAACGGGGATGGTGGTGTTCTTGTCTATCAGGCGCGTCATCACGGAGCCCAGGGTTTCTATACCCAGCGACAGCGGGGTAACGTCCAGGAGCAGCACGTCCTTAACGTCGCCGGTCAGCACGGCGGCCTGCACGGCCGCGCCGGTAGCCACGCATTCCATGGGATCAATGCCGTGCTCTATTTTTTTCCCGGCGTATTCCTCTATGAATTTCTGCACGATAGGCATGCGGGTGGGGCCGCCCACCAGGATTATCTTGCTGATGTCCGAGGTCTTCATCTTCGCGTCGGTAAGCGCGGTGTCTATAGATTTCTGGCAGCGCTTTACGATGCTTTCCACCAGGGATTCCAGGCGCGCGCGCGAAAGTTTCAGCGCCATGTGCTTGGGGCCGGTGGCGTCGGCGGAAATGAACGGGAGGTTTATTTCCGTTTCCATCACGGTAGAAAGTTCTATCTTGGCTTTCTCGGCGGCTTCCTTGATGCGCTGGGTGGAAGTGGCGTCCTTGGTGAGGTCTATGCCGGTGTCCTTGCGGAACTCTCCGGCCAGGAAATCAACAAGGGCGCGGTCCATATCGGTACCGCCGAGCTGCGTGTCTCCGGAAGTGGAGATTACGTCGAAGGTGCCTTCCTTGCCCATTTCCATTATGGTCACGTCCAGCGTGCCGCCGCCCAGGTCGAACACCATTATTTTCTGGTCGTGGCCTTCTTTGTCTATGCCGTAGGCAAGCGCCGCCGCCGTCGGTTCGTTGACCAGACGCACCACCTCGAGCCCGGCTATGGTGCCGGCGTCCTTGGTGGCCTGCCGCTGGTTATCGTTAAAATAGGCCGGCACGGTGATAACGGCTTTCTCCACTTTTTCCCCCAGGAAGGCCTCGGCGTCGCGCTTCACTTTCTGAAGCAGGAAAGCCGACAGCTGCGGGGGCGTGAATTCCTTGCCCACGATATGGTACTTATGATCTTTGCCCATCTCGCGCTTGAAGGCTGAAACGGTGCCTTCGGGGTTGGCCACGGCCTGCCTGCGGGCGGGCTCCCCCACCAGCATCTGGCCGTCCTTGGCGAAGGCCACATAAGACGGAAAAGCCTTCCCGCCGAGAGTGGTGCCTTCGGCCGAAGGGATTATGGTAACCTTGCCGCCTTCCATAACGGCGGCTGCTGTATTAGAAGTTCCGAGGTCTATACCTATTATTTTTGACATATTATCTCCTCCAAATCACTTTTCTCAAATTTACTTTGTTTCTTCCGCCGGTTTAGCGCCCGCCGGCGGCGCCTGGACCGCCTTTTTCTTGGCTATCTTCACCTTGGACGGCCTTAAGACCTTATCCCCGTAATAAAAACCCTTCTGCAGTTCCTCTGTCACCAGCCCGTCGTTCTCGTCGTTGCCGTCCACCACGCCCAGTATTTCCGCGGCCATCGGGTCGTAGGGCTTGCCCACCGGCTCCATCGGGCGTATCCCCTCCGCTTCAAACACCTTTAAGAATTCCTTGAATATCATCTCAAGGCCCTTAAGCAGCTCTTCGTTGCCGTTGCCGCCCTCTTTGGCGTTGTTTATGTGCAGGTGCGCGGAGAGGAGCAAGTCGTAAAGCGGCAGGAGCTTGAGCAGTATCCCGGCCTGCCCCCACTTTATAAGCTCGGGTTTCTCTTTTTCCACGCGCTTGCGGTAGTTCTCAAAGTCCGCCTGCAGACGCAGCAGCTGGTTGTAATAATCGGCGGCCAGAGTTTTCTGCTTTTCCAGCTCGGAGGGCGCGGCCGCGGCCGCCTTCGCCTCCTCCCCGCAGACACAGTTTATCTCTTCCTGCGCCTTCGCCTCCGCGTCCTGCTGTTTTTTTTCTTCCGCCTTATGGTTTTTCATAGCCTTATTCTTCAAAATCTATCTTATCCCACTCGCCCAGCATGTCCTCCATCATGGAGCTGACCGTATCCACAAGCGTGATCATACGCGGGTACTCCATCCGCTTGTAGCCGAGTATCCCCACCAGGCCCACGGCCTTGTTGTTCATGCAGTAAGAGCTTGAAACAAGGCTGAAATTTTTAAATTCTTTCTCGCTGTTCTCCGAGCCTATGGTAACTTCAACCGCGCGGCGCTTGCCGGGCCCCGGCAGGGCCTTCGCCTTGATGGCGCAGTCCCGCAGCCTCTCCCTGAGCAGGCCGGAGAATTTTTCTTTTTCCTCCAGCAGGCGGGCGATGTTGCGCAGATCCTCGACGCTGCCGTCATCGAGGTTCGAAAAGATGCGGCTTAAGCCCTCAAGGTAAAGCGCGTCCTCGTTTTTTGAAAGTCCCCTGAAGTATTCCACCAATTTTTTAAGCAGTTCTTCAAGCCCCTTGTCCTTTTCTTTCACAAGGAACTCTTTCCAGATAACCTGCGGCAGGTCCGGGATCGGCAGGTCCTTCACCCGCCGGTTGAGCCGCGCCGAGAGGGCCTTAACGGCGCCCCTGTCCGCGGAAGCCGCCAGCGAAAAAGCCGCGTGCTTGATAAGTCCGGAATGGGCGAACATCATCGACAGCACGCTCCTGGGGCCCATGCTCATCAGGTCCAGGCGCTTTACGCTGTCCAAATCATTATCGGCGCTCATTACAAAACCCGCCCAATTTGACATATCGGAGAGCATCCGGGAGGTGTGTTTAAGAAAACCGTCCAACTGCTCCACGTGGCGGTCATACTCGTGTTCCAAGCGGTCTTTTTCGTTCGCGGCCAGGCGCTGCAGCTTCAGGATATTGTCGACGTAAGCGCGGTAGCCCCTGTCGGACGGGATGCGGCCGCCCGAGGGATGCGCCTGGTACAGGTAGCCGGTCTCTTCCAATTCCTTTAGTATATTCCTTATAGTGGCGCTGGAAACGTTAAACCGCCCCTCCCCGGCTATAACTTCGGAGCTTACCGGACGCCCGGTGCTGACATAGTTATAGACCACCCAGTTAAGGATCTTTTCTTTTCTGTCCTGCGCCACTTCGGGTTTAAGAACTCGCATACCGGCAGTTACCGCCTGATTGTTTTTTAAATTAGCACTCACGGCACATGTTTGCTAAAAATATTATACACTTTGGAACTATTACTGTCAATACCGGAGCCGGACTGCTAAAAATAGCGGGCATGACTATGGTCAAAGCGCCCGCGCGCCAAGTTTGATACAGTATTCCTGGTCAAGAAATACGGTTTTACAAGGAGACAGAGATGAGATTTTACGCAGTTTTTTTAGCAGCCGCAATACCCGCCGCTTCCGCTTTCGCGGCGGACTGGAATCCGGCGGCGGACTTTAAAATGCCGGCGACCGCTGAAATTCCCGCGCCGGCGGCCTCGGCCAGGGCCCTGCCGCGCGACGGGCAGAATTATTCTGCGGCCGAGGAGATCCTGATAAAAGAATTCGCCCTCGACGGGATAGCCGTGGAAATTCCCGAGGCTGAAGTCATATATCAGGACAGGATGAATGGCAACGCCTTGTGTTTTGAACTCGCCTTTCGCCAGGCGCTTACTAACTTTCTTGAGAACTATAACACTTCGGGCAGCGCGCTTTCAGATACCCTTAAAACAATGGGCGCCGCGGCGGCCCCCACGAAATCAGAACTGAAAAAAGCCCGGCAGAAGATCCTGGCCTTGATGAACACTACCGGCTCTGCCATTTCGCTGGTAAGCCCCTATCGCTTTTACCAGCCCGCGAACGGCGAGAAAGTAGAGAAGAACTGGGTCTTCCACCTGCGCCTGGGCGATAAAACGTATTGGGCTATAGTAGACCGCTCAGGCCAGAACGCGGTTTATAACTACGGCAACAACTAGAACAAGCCGGCACTAAATAAAGAACCCCGGTTTCCCGGGGTTCTTTATTTTAGACCTTAAGAATAAAGCGCAGCGCCCGGTCCAGGACGCGGTCAGGCGCCAGCCATTTAAGAAAAATAATAATAGAAGCCTTGAAGGGGACCGGGTAGCGCGCGGCGGGACGGCGGGACCGCAGCGCCTTAAGTATAACCCCCGCCACCACCGCCGGCCCCGGCGCCCCACCCCTGTAGCCGGCCCGGAACTTCTCCGTAATGCGCTTAACCAGAGGCGCATAAGCCCCTGAGCCGGAATATTTTTCAAGATTGACCAGCGCGGTTTTGTCCCATTCCGTCTTTATGGGACCGGGCTCTATTATGATCACCTTAATCCCGAACTGCGCCACCTCCAGCCGCAGCGCGTCGGAGTAAGCCTCCAGGGCGTGCTTGCTGGCGTGGTACCAGCCCCCAGTGGGCATACTTATCTTGCCCGCTATAGAGGAAATATTTATTATCGTTCCCCCGCCTGCCGCCCGCATATGCGGCAGCACCAGCTGGGTAAGGCGCGCCAGCCCGAAAAGATTAACTTCGAACTGTCGCCGCGCTTCAGCAAGCGGCACATCCTCCAACGCCCCGTGCGCGCCGTAGCCGGCGTTGTTCATAAGGACATCAAGGCGGCCTTCGGTTTTAATAATTACCCCTACGGCGCTCTTAAGCGAGGCCTCGTCCGTTATGTCCAGGGGGATTACCACGCCCCCCAGCGCCTTAAGCCCCTTCATCCTCTCCACGCGGCGGGCCCCCGCGTAAACCTTGTCCCCGTTCTTTATCAGTAATTCGGCTGTGCTGTACCCGATCCCCGCAGAAGCCCCTGTAATTAAAACTATATTGGCCATATATCCCTTAAATCTGCTCTCGCGGGAATATTCGGTGGTATTAGCCCCGTTTTCCGCAGAGAAAACCCCATTTTCCCTTCGCCTGAAAACCGCGGCCGCCTGCCCCGCCGCGCATTGTCTTTATAATAACATTTCGTGCGAAGGCGCCGTAACAGGCGGCCCACAATTTAACGCTGTGCGCCTTTATCCCTTTGACCGGCCTTAATGCCGGATAAAATATTTATTACAACCAGCTTTCCGCAGCGGCCGGCGCAGGCGGTAGCTGCCCGACAAGCGAGCCTTGAAATTATCTTTTAAACAACAAGGCTGAGCTCCTCTCACGGAGCGCGGCCGCTTCTTCGTCCCGGCCGCGCTTTTCAAGGAAACCAGCCGCGGCGCTTATTAGTTCAGGGTTCAAGACCGCCCGGTCGGCGGCCGCGGCCTTTTCCAGCGCCGCCACGGCTTTAACTCCGTCGCCGGCTTCAGCGTAAACCGTTATCAGTTGGGCCCAGCCCGCCCCTTCAGCCAGTTTAAGGTTGAACGGCGAAGGCAGCAGGCAGATCAGTATCAGCGGGGAAGCCCAGAGGAAAGGCCGCAAGGCCCGCCGGAGATCTTTTTCCGCCAGCAGCCTCGAGGACCGGGCCAATACCCCACCGGCCGCCGGCAGCAGCAGGACCAAAGCAGGCAGACGGTAGCGGTCCGTCATCCAGAAAGGCAGCAGCGAAAGAAGATACGCGGCGAACAGGAACAGGATCAGCCCAGAAGGCTCCTTCCTGCGGCAGAGCAGCAGCCCCGCGGCGCCCAGGCAGCCTACCAGCGCGAACGAAACCAGCGGCCAGCCCAGCACGGTGCCGAAGTTAGCGGAGACGAACTGCAGGTCGTAGTTGTCAGGTATCTCGTAGCGGTTCCAGAAAAGAAAGAACTTCGCGGCGGTAAGTTTCACCCAGGCCGCAGGGTTCCCGGAGATAAAATCCAGGCCCCGCTTAAGCCAGAAAGAGGAGATCTCCGAAGGCTTAAGCGCGCGCCCGGCGGCTTTTTCCGCTGCCAGCGCCGGCTGGCTTTCCTCCAGCAGCGGGTTGGAGTTGAAGCCGGCAGGGTAGATGCCGGCGCCGCCGGCTACGGGGTTGTTCCCCAGATAAAAAGTGAAACCGCCGTTATAATTTAAAAGCACCAGGTCCCGGCTGGCCAGCCAGTTGTGAAGCGCGGCCGGCAGCAGCGGCAGGGCCCCGCCCAGCAGCAGCGGCAGGACGGCCTGTCTTAAAAACCGGGCAGGAGTCCGCTGCCAGGCCCAGATCAAAACCACAGGCAGCAGCAGCAGGACGTTGCTGCGCAGCAGCGCGGCCCAGCCCCCGGCCAGGCCGCAGAAAAAATAGTGGCGCCCCCGCCTGGTTCCGCCGGCCCGCAGGGCCAGCAGCGTAAAAAGCGCCGCTGAAAACACAGCGAAGGTTTCCTTTCCGGGCACGGCAACACTGAACAAGAACGGCCGGTAGAAGGCGCAGAGCAACCCGGCCCAGAAGCCCGCGCGCCCGCCGAAGCAGCGCTCGCCGATACGCATAACCAGCAGACAGGTGACCGAATCCGCAAAAGCCTGCAGCCATAGCACGGGAAGCTGGCTATGGCCGAAAAGCTTGTACATCCCGGCCAGGAAATACGGGTAGAAGGGAGACTGGTAAAAAGCGGCGTGCCTTATGAGCCCGCCGCCGAGTATCTCCAGCGCCCACTTGTCGTAAGCCCAGGAGTCGGCGCATAGAGAAGATATATACGGCAGGCCGAACCACTGCGCCAGGAAGAGGGCGCGCAAAGCTAAGGCCGTAATAAATATTCCCGCGTAGCGCAGACGCCAAGCTCTGCCGGCAAGTTCCAGTTTTAAGCCTGTAAGGGACATATCGGTATCACTCGTTTTTCACCGGGAAGCGCAGCCGCAGATAGGCAAAAATCCGGAGTGAACACAAAGACAATACTTCAGAATCTGCCATAAAAGCCTGAACGCACATATTTTACATAATATCTATATTTGCCCCCACCGGACACGCCGTCTGGAGGATTAGCCCACTCCGGATCCTGACATGAAAAACGCGGTATCACAAATCAGCACCTTGACTTAACCCGGTTTTTGCATTATATTATACGGGTACAGGGTCGGCCGCGCGAGAGGTTTTATCATGTCTAAAAAAAACTTATACTTGGTCGCTCTTACATTTTCATTTTATTGCGCGCAAAACGCGGGCCTGGCGGCGGAAGACGCCGCGGGCGGTATTCAATGGCGCGCCCCCAGCTATGCAGGCTGGGACTATCTGGAACAAAAACAGGAAGTTGATGAAGCGTCTTGGGCCACCTTCGGGACCGACGAACAAAAAACCATGCTCGCGGACGCGAAGCGGGCCTGCGCGGAAGCCGGGAAATCGGTCAAACTGCTCTCCGCCAGCCCGCTTGAAGCCGATCTTCTGCTGAACATCGACACCGAAGATGAAGCGGCTGCCAAAGCCTGCTTTAAACAAGAGGGCAAACTTCTGGCTGAAAAGCGCCAGATCCTGACAGGGATCAAGGAACGCCGCGGAAACGGCACTTTAACCGAAAACGACGTTCAATGGCTTAAAGAGAACAATGTCTCCTGGGCGGAGCAGTATCAAGAAGCTTACAAATACCAAAAGCTTAAGCCCAAACTCGGCGAAGATGCCGCGAAACAGCAGAAAAAATTCGATAAATTCACCACCGAGGGCACCGGCAACCGGCTTTCCGACGTTTCCGGCAAGGTAAAACAGGGCGATTCCGCCGCTCTTGGTAAATTTTACGACGGCGGGGCCGCGAAAAAACAGCCGGCGGACTTTGCCGGCGACGGCCTTGCGCTAAAACCGGGGACAATTGGAGCATTCGGAAAATCCCCGGAAGAGCAAAAACTTGAATTAATGCGGAAAGACCAGGCCCCGCCCTCACTCGGGGGGAAACCACCCGTTAATCCCAAGTTCGACAAGACCCTGACCGATGTTAAATACACTAAGATTGAGGGCAACCTGTATGCCACCGGTTCAAATAAGTCCGGCGATATCTATACCATGGCCATAAACCAGGGCAATCTTGGGGATTGCTACTTCCTGTCTTCGGCTGCCGCCATAGCGAAAAAAGACCCTGATTTTATCAAGAACAGTATCCATGAGAACAAGGATGGGACATATTCTGTTGATTTTTACCGCGAGAAACCGTGGTGGAAAGTATGGGGTCCGCAATACATTAAAGAAACGGTACAGGTAGATAATCAGTTCCCGACAAAAGCGGGGACCCCTGAATTCAATAATTCCAAAGGCACTTCCGATACCGGGAAGCGGGAAAATATGTGGGGCATGGTTTATGAAAAAGCATACGCCAAGTTCCAGGGTTCTTATAAAGATATCGCGGAGGGGGGCTGGCCGGACGTCGCTATGACGGAAATAACAGGCAAGGCGAGCAGCACGCAGTCCGCAAGTTCCACAAGCCTTGAGAAGCTTTCCGAATGGGAAAAAAAGGGATATGCCGTAGCGGCAGGCAGCTATAAAACGCCTTCGGATAAAAGCGTAGTCGGCGGCCATGCCTACTATATTCTTGCCGTTGATACGGCGAACAAGACCGTGACCCTGGGAAATCCGTGGGGATTTAAGAATGTCACGCTTACTGAAGAGGAATTCCAGAAGAACTATCAGGATGTATACGTCAATCCCATTCAAAAGGAATAATTTTCATGAAAAAATACATATTATTGTCGGCGTTAATTCTTACAGGTGCGGGCGGCTGTGTGCCGGTAGAAAAAGCACCCGGGTCCGGAGGTGAGCTTATACAGATAAAACAGGGGAACGTCGGCACTTTCCAGGAGCTCCGGCTGGGTGTCGCGAATATAATCCAGGACGCTTATGTCGACGAAGCTGGAGTGAAAAAACAGGGTTTAATAGCTATATTGACCTTGTTCATCGATGGGAATCCCCCGCAGGAAAAGGACTTTCAACTGCATGTGGGGCAGAAGATAGTAATGGATAAATACTCCGTGTACGCGGAAGAAATACGCGGAACCTCCAAAGGCTTGGTGACGTTGCGGATAGAGGACATATCTAAATCTCAGGCGCGGTAATAACCGGCCTTAACCCGGCTGCCCCCGTTCTTAAAAGGCGGGGCGGGAATGGCCGTTTCAGTCAGCCTGCTCCGGCTCCGCGGCCCTGAGCACAAGACCAGCGCTTTACAAAAAGCGCTGGTCTTTATTTATGATGTCCAGGAGCCTGTCCGGTCTCCCCCCTATTTTTCCCCGCAGAAACGGGCGACAAGCGAGGTGAGCGTTTCCACGCGCGAAGGCTTATAGAGCACGTCCACCGCCCCGATGGCCGAAGCCTTCTCTTCCATATCGGGCAGGCCGGTGATGATGGCGACGGGTATACAGGCGAGCGCGGGGTCGGCCTGCTGGATCTTCCGGAATTCCCAGCCGGTCATTTCCGGCATCATCAGGTCCAGCAGTATAAGCTTGGGCGGCCGGGCTGAACTTCTGAGGTAGGCCAGCGCTTCCTTGCCGTTTCCGGCAACAGCCGTTTCGTAGCCCTGGCCGCCCAAAGACGCGCTGATCAAGTCGCGGATGGTCTTGTCGTCGTCCACCACAAGAACAATTGAAGTCCCCGCTCCGCTCATAGGATTGTCCCCCTGCCGCTATGATAACAAAATCCGGGCGGGGGAGTGAACCCTATCCCCGCCAGTATTATGTACGCGGTATTTTGTAATATACAACTATGAGCGAAACCGGTTTTAACCCGCCGCCCGGCTCTTTTGAAGAAAAATTTATAAGGAGCGGCGGGCACGGCGGGCAGAACGTGAACAAGGTGGCCACTACCGTGCAGTTGCGCTTTTTTCCGCGCCTGTCCGGGCTGCCTTACGCCGTGCAGGAAAGACTGAAGGACCTGGCAGGTTCCAAACTTACGGATGACGGCGACATAATCATAATCGCCAGCGAGTACCGCACCCAGGAGCAGAACCGCCAGGCCGCCCGCGCGCGCCTTGGAGAACTGGCGGCCCGCGCCTCCCGCCCGCCCAAGCACCGGCGCCCCACAAGACCTTCTTACGGCTCGAAACAGCGCCGCCTGGAAGGTAAAAAGCGCCATTCAACGATAAAAAAGAACCGGCGCCAGTCTGAAGATTAACCCCCCCCGCTTCCGCAAAGTATCCCGGCAATGCCGCCCAGCCGCGCACGGCCGGCCGGCATTGCCGGAAAAGGAAACTCCGCTACTGTATAAGGAACAGGTCCTTGGTAACGTTATAGCGGCCGGAAAGCCAGTCTATAACTTCGCGGGCGGCTTTGGCCGTATCGTTATCTCGCGATTCCAGGAAGGCGGCATAATCCGTCTTTAACGAGTCCTTCTCTTCGGGCGTAAGCGCGTCCAGACCTTTATCCATGAAAGCCGCCATGTCGCGCTCCAGCAGCAGCGTCATTTCGCGGCAGGTGACCAGGTCGGCGGCCTTTCTGAAAGCCTTCTCCGGGTTGTAGGCCGCGCCCTGTTCATAACTGAACTTGAGCGTGAGAAGCACTATTTTGGAAAGCGAAGCCTGGTTCATGGGGTTTACAGCGTGGCCGGCCAGCCAGTTGCCTATTTCCGGCGGGCGCCCGGTCATGGGCCGCAGGTGCAGGAACTTGCACATGCGCGGCCCGTCGTTAACCGGGTAGTTGTCCCAGAGGAGGGGTTTGCGGCCCAGCTTCTCCGCGGCGCAGCGCAAATGCGCTTCGCTGTAGGCCGGGGAGCAGACCAGTTCCCCGGTCCAGAACATGCTTACTTTCTTATCCAGCCCGGAGCCGAGTTTTTCAAAATAACCCGCCGGCATCTTGCCGAAAAGCGTTTCAAGCACAGGGTCCAGTGAATAATAAGTGGGGCAGAAAACGAACTGCCTGGCCTTGGAACGGGCGGCTACCCAGTTAACCACCTCTATCTGGCGCTCGGCCAGATTAGGCAGGTCCCCCTTCATATCATCCATAAGTATGCCGAGCTTGTCCACGCCTATGCGGTTGAAGGCGTCAAGCCGGTTCTGCAGCAGCTTCTTAGCGTCCAGGTTAAACTCGGTAAGGTAGATCTCGTGCGGGCTGAAACCGAGGCCGAACTCTATGCCCGCCGAATGGCACTGGCCGGCAAGCTTGGCGAGCTTGTCTTCGAGCGCTTTGGGAAAAGGTTCGCGCCATTTCCTGCGCAGGTAGCCGTCCGCCTTGGGCGCATAGATGTAAAAAGAGAAGCCGTGCTTCCTCAGGAACGAGGCGTAATCCCCCCGCTCTCCCCAACTCCACTGCTCTCCGTAAAAACCCTCTACAACACCGGTCTGGATTTTCATAGTCTCCCCGTTAATTTATTTACCGTTCAGCGCGTCCAGCCGCTTCTGGGCTTTTTTAGCCAGCGGGTTGTCCGCGTACTTCTCTATCACCTTCGCGTAATACTCGCGCGTTTTGTCCAGGTTCGTTTTCTCGTACACCCCGGCCGCGGCGAACAGCGCCTTGGGGGCCTGGGGGTCCGCGGGGTACTCGGCCACTATCCGGTCGTAGTTTTTTATTTCAAGGGCCGGGTCCTTTATGTCCTTGCGCGCTATTTCAGCCGCCAGGAAGAGGGCTTCTATAGCTTTCTCCCCGTTATACTTGTCGGCCAGCCGGTTCAGTACCGCCGCGGCCTCGGCGGGTTTGGACAGTTCCTCCCGCAGCACTCTGGCCTCGGACTGGAAAGCGCCGTAAGCTTCAAGCTTGTCCGGGTAAAGCGAGATTATTTTTTCATAGGTATCCACGGCCAGGGGGTATTTTTTTTGTTTCTCTGCCAGCTTTGGCAGCCTGCCATAAGCGGTCCAGGCTTCGCCCGTGCCGGGGTAGGACGCCGCGATATCCTGGTAAACGCCAATGGCCGCGTCATACTCTTTCAGATGGTCGGACAGCACCTGGCCCAGGGAATTCTTGGCGCGGGCAAGCAGGCTGCTGCCGGCGCTCAGCTGTATCATTTTCTCATAAGCCAGCTCCGCGGGCAGGTATTCTTCTTTTTTAAAATGCAGGTCGGCCAGGGCGAGGCGCAGCTCGTCACTTTTGGCGTACAGCGGGAACCTGTTGAAGAACTCCCTGAATTCGGAGGTAAGCGGTTCGTAAAAAGCCTCGCCGGCCCGCTCCGCCGTAATTTCCAGCAGGGCGGCCAGCTTGTCGGCCTTTTCGCCGGGCTCCCGTATTTTCGCTATCCCGGAGAGCTGCGCGAGGGACTTCTTATCGGCTTTTTTCTCCAGGGTTTCAGTAAAAAGTCCGGCGGCCGCAGCGGCTGAAGAGGATTGCGGGAATTCGCGCTGATGCCTGAGCAGGTCTACCAGCGCGTATTTATAATCGCCCAGCTTCAGGTGCAGTTGCGCCTTCAGCAGCAGGGCCTCCCCAGCGTATTCGTCATCCGGGTTGCGCGCGAGCCAGTCGGCAAGCTGAGGCAGCATAAGCGCCTGCACGTCCTCGTCCTTGTCCGCGCCTTTAACCTTCAGAAATTCCCATTCGGCCCGTACCGGGCCCGCGGCAGCGGCTGGTTGGGAAACCGCGGCGGGAACCGGGGCTGGCGACGGGCCTATAACGATAGGCTCCCGTGAAGGCGCGGCGGGAAGCGCCTCCTCTTTCTCCGGGAGCTGCCCGGCTTTCTGCTGTGCCTCGCCATTTTCAAGAGTGATGTGATTTTCCTGGGCAAGAGCAAGCGCTCCCGAGAACGCCAATATTGCCGACACAATAACCATAGTTCTGCTCTTTTTCATGGCCAATATGCTCCTGTTAGATTTAAATTCACGGTGAAAGCATAAACCCCGGCCCGAACGGCCAGGGTTGCTGGAAATATTTTAAGTTGCGGCGGGTTCATTTATTCGCGTATAACAGTGACGCAGTTGTAGTCCAGCCAGTCCAGGGAAAGCGGGCTTATTATTACGTTAGCCGCCACCGTCACTGTTTTTGCGCCGGGCTTGTATATCCGGCGCAGCTGGTAGTCGCTCAGGAAAACCCTGCTCTTTATTTCCGGAACTTTTTTCACCAACGCCGCAGTCTCCCCCGGCCAGGGCCGCAGGTGCTGCATTATCAGGTCTTCAACGGCGCCTTTGGTAAGCATAAAAAAAAGCCGGGCAGTTTTGCGGTTTGCGGCGCGGGCCGATTTTTAA
>JAVHRY010000020.1:16641-20069 GCA_036171915.1 Elusimicrobiales bacterium
CCCCCCCCCCCCCTGCCGGCCGCCCGGCAAGCCTAGCTGACTTTTACCGAGATCTTCGCCAAGTACTTATCCAGGCCGTCCGAGGGGCGCGGTATTACGTGCATGCCCACAAGTTCACCCGCTTTCTGGGCGGCTGCGGCGCCGGCTTCCACGGCGGCGCGCACGGCGCCCACTTCACCCGCGCACAGCGTGGTGACATAGCCCGAGCCTATCTTCTCGTAGCCCAGCAGGCGCACATTGGCGGCCTTCGACATGGCGTCAGAGGCTTCTATCATGCCTATGAAACCTTTGGTCTCTATCATTCCCAACGCTTCTTTCGGTTCTGACATAAACGCTCCTTATAACAACTTTTGAAAAATATTCCGCAAACCGGAAAGCGGGAAGAGTAAAGAGTAAAAGCAGTATTCGCCACAACTCTTTGCGCTTTACGCTCCTAGGAGCCTGTCCGACATAAGCGATTTCGCCTGCAATGGCCGCTTTTGTCCTGCGCCTTCGCGACGCTCAACTTACAACCTCCGTAGAGGGGGCTCGTTCCGCGCCGCTTCGGCTCGGCTCCAAAATCGTCAATTTCGTCATGAAAGCCTTATGCCGGACAGGCTCCTAGTATTTCCCGGCGGCCTGGCCGCCGGAAATTATAGCTATGCTGGCGCTGGTGCCCAGCCGGTTAGCCCCGGCCTTTATCATGGCCTCGGCTATCTTCGCGTCCCTGATGCCGCCCGAGGCCTTAACTCCCATCCCGGGGCCCACGGTCTCACGCATCAGGGCCACGTCCTCAGGGGTGGCGCCGCCGGAGCCGAAGCCGGTGGACGTCTTTACAAAATCGGCCTGCGCGAGCTTAGCCATTTTGCAGGCGCGGATCTTCTCGTCGCGGGTGAGGTACGAGGTTTCAAGAATAACTTTCAGCAGCTTGCCGCGGGTGGCCTCGCGCACCGCCTTGATGTCGTCCAAGGCCAACTGGTCGTTGCCGGACTTGAGCGCGCCTATATTTATGACCATGTCTATTTCTTCGGCGCCGTTGGCTATGGCGTCGCGGGCCTCTATGGATTTGACCGTCGGAGTGGTGGAGCCCAGCGGGAAACCTATCACGGTGCACACTTTTACGGTTGAGCCGCGCAGCAGCCGCGCGCAGAGCGCCACGTAGCCGGGATTGACGCAGACCGAGGCAAAACGGTATTTGCGGGCTTCCTCGCAGAGTTTGCCTATCTCTTCCTGTGTGGCGTTGGCCTTAAGAAGCGTATGGTCTATCATGCCGGCGATTGAGGAGCAGGCCCCGTTGGGGTTGCAGAAGCTGACCCTGTCGGCGCTGGCCTTTACCTGCTGAGCGGTATAGTTTGAAAGCGGGTTGCATTTCTGGCAGGAGGCGCTGCAGGTGTTCTCCTCCAGGCGACAGTCCCCCTGGCCGGAGCAGGGCTTTGCGGCCTCCGCACCCGGCTTATTTACCAGCGGGTGCTGAAAAACCTTGCCGGCGGACCCGATGTTAACGGAATCGCCAAGACTCTGCCTTGGAAAACTCTGGCCCGTACTTTTCATTATCCTGGCAACTTCGGCCGCTATTTTTTTAATATCTTCGTCGTTCATATTTATTCCTTCTTCCCGGTAACATGCACCGTGTCCACTATGCCGGCTATTACGGTGCGCACCGGGGCTTTGGGGTTTTTCAGTATCTTCCTGGCCGAACCGCCCTCGTCAACTATTAAAACGGTATCTCCAACTCCGGCCCCCTGGTTGCCGTCGAGCGCCAGCGTGGCCTCGCCTACCAGCTTGTTCTTGTCCAGCGGGTCCACGGCCTTTACTATAAGCATGGTGGCGCTCTTAAGCCCCGGGTGCTTGCGCGTGGCCCAGACATTTCCGATAACTTTTGCTATGAACATAAATTGCCCGCGATCAAGTTTCGTGCAGTTTCATTGCCTCTTGGGCAATTTTTTCTTATTGAAAAGCTCGTTAACGCCCGCAGTTAACTTCTTACCGTCTATTATCCCTACTATGGCGGCGTCCACTGGCGGCACCACGGCGCCGGTGGCGGTCTCCCCCTCCCAGCCTTCAAAAGCCAGTATAGCTTCGCGCGAAGCCACGAAAAAAACGGTTTCTCCGGCGCCGGCGCCCACGGTATCGCCGGCCACCAGCGGATCTCCCGCAGGCTTGTCGGTTTCCCAGTCCAGCGGCTGTATAAGCAGCATGGTCTTAGCCGCCATGCCGCAGCACTGGCGGGAGCAGAAAACCCTTCCTATGACTTTTGCCTGTTTCATTTTCCTTAGCAGCAGCGCTCTTCTATCGCGGTAATTTTATCCAGGCGCTTCTGGTACTTACCGCCTTCAAAAGGGGTGTTAAGCCACGCTTTGACCATTTCCTGCAGCGCCAGTTCGCCGTGAGTCTTGCCGCCCAGGCACAGCACGTTGCAGTCCTCGTGGGCCGCGGCGAAACGCGCGGAAATAATATCGTAGGCGGCCACGGCGCGTATGCCCCGCACCTTGTTGGCGGCCAGCGGCATCGCGCCGTTAAAACCATCCACCAGAACAGCGCGGTCAAATTCTTTCCGGCGCACGGCCTCGCTTACCAGCAGGGCGACGTCGGGGAAATCCACCGGCTCCGTGGAGTAGCAGCCAAAATCCGCCACTTCGTGGCCAAGGCCCTGCAGGACTTTTTTAAGCTTTTCTTTAGCTTCGAAACCAGCGTGATCCGCGCCTATTACAAGTTTCATACAAAGCTCCTATATAGCCGCGCCGATATGCTCATGCGCGTTCGGTATCACGATACGGCTCACCACGGCGTCCTCGCCTATGGCTTTTACCCCCGCCGCCACCGCGGTGCGCACCGCGCCCGGCTCGCCCACCACGGTAAAGTAGCCCTTCCCGCCTATGCCTTTGCCGGTGTTCACTTCGGCCACGTGCACAAAAGCGGCCTTGGCGGCGGCGTCGGCGGCGAACAGCGCCGGCAGCGCCTCTTTAGTCTCTATTATCCCCACGGCCTCAATTCTGTCAGCCTTGATCTTTGTATTAAGGGCGGCAAACACCCCGGCGTGCACGTTGCGTATAATGTGGCGCGCCAGAACGGTGTTGCCGGCTATCTCGGCGCCCTTGGCCAGGGAGGACTCCACTTCCCCGACTGGGCCGGAGATAACGATGATGTACTTGCCCTTTGAAATGGCCTGGTAAACCTCCGGCTTCACGCCGGCGGCTTTGCACATGGCGTCCAGGGTCTCGATGCCCTTGGCTATGGAAGAAAGTTCAACAAGTCCGAGCGCTATATTTGCGAGCATAGGGAACTCCTTAAGCTATCCTGAGATCGCCGACCACGCTGCACTGCAGCGGCCGGGTGAAATGGCTGGTCTTGGTTATGCCGTCGCCGGTGGGCGTGCCGATGGACATGGAAGCGTAACCTTCGCCCAGGCCCAGCCCGTGCAGCGTGCAGCCGTTCTTCACGAAGATGGA
>JAVHRY010000021.1:0-14658 GCA_036171915.1 Elusimicrobiales bacterium
CCCCCCCCCCCCCCCCCCCCCCCCCCCCCCCGACTGGGCATCTCGCGGTCTTCTCCCCCTCCCCCAATAAAATAAAGAAGCCGGCTGTTGGCCGGCTTCCTTAATTGCTGGTAAGCTGACTTATTTGTAGTGCCTGCGGAGGGCTTTGTGGTCCACGCTGGCCAGCTCGAAGTCCTGGGTCGCGTGCAGGGCCTTCTTGGGGCAGATCTCCACGCACTGGGAGCAGAACACGCAGTGGTCCAGCTTCATGATGCAGTCGAATTTCTTCTTGGCCGCTACCGGCGGCTGGCCCTCCGCCTGGACGGGAGCCGGCGGCTGCTGGGCCGACGCTGGGATCTCGATGGCCTTGGCGGGGCAGGCGCGCACGCACATCTGGCAGCCTATGCACTTGGACGAGTCGAACTCTATGCGGCCGCGAAAATTAGGGAAGATGAACGCCTTCTGGAAAGGATAGCCGCAGGTAGCCGGCTTCTTGAAAAGGTGCCTTATCACTTCGCTGAAAACTCTTGCGGGTTTTTTCATGGAGTTATCCTAGCTTCGCTTTTAGGAAAATATCAAAAGCCACCTGCGCCATGGCCACCGGGGCGAGGTACTTCCAGCAGAAATTTATCATCTGCTCTATGCGTATACGCGCCATCAGCACCTTAAGCAGCGCCAGCAGCGCCGTCACGAATAAAGTCTTTGCCAGGAACATCAGTATAGCCCCCCAGCCAGCCAGCCCCAGCGAGCCGCCCAGGAACACCGCGTTCAGCAGGGCCGCGCCCACCACCAGCTCCATATCCACCGCCAGACAGAAGAAGCCGAACAGGCGGCCCGAATATTCCGTGAACTGCCCGCCCACGATCTCGTTCTTGGCGTGCGGGATGTCGAAAGGCATACGCTCCAGCTTCCCCTGCAGGGCGATAAGCGCCGCCAGGAAACCAAGCAGCTGCGCGGGGATAAGGACGGGGTGTGCCGCAAAGAAGGAAGAAATCTCCGTTATGTTCCAGGTCCCCGCCAGTATCGCGGGGCCGATAAGGGAAAGCATCAGCGGCACTTCGTAGGCGAAGAGCTGCGTCAGCACGCGCATGGCGCCCACGGTGGCGTAGGGGCTCGCGGAACTCCAGCCCGCCATGAAGAAAGTTACCGTGGGAATGGTAAGCAGGTACACTACCACCACCATGTCGCCCTGGAAAGGGAAAAGCGCGGAGTGCCCCACGGGGATACAGACCAGCGCCGTCATAACCGCGGCCAGCGCAAAGAAAGGCAGTACGCGGAACATGCCGGACTTGGCCGCGTCAGGTACTATAACCTCTTTCGCCAGCAGCTTTACAAAGTCGGCGTAGGGCTGCACCCAGGGCGGCCCCATGCGGTTCTGCATTACCGCGCAGAGCTTGCGGTCCACCCACTGCAGCCACAGCCCGTAGACCGCCAGGAACAGGAAGCCCGGGAAGATTATTATGTAACCGAGAGAAGGAAGTAGTAAGTCCATTGTTATAGTTTCCTCGTTTAGCGGCAGGCCGGGTTACAGCCTGCTGAAGTCCACGCCGCGGCGCTTGTACTGCTCTATGCTCATCTTGCGCAGCTCTTCCCAGCCGTAAATCTCCGCCTTGCCTTTTTTGGGGTTCCAGACCGCGGCCCGGTCGGTGCAGGACATGCAGGGATCTATAGCCGCTATAACCAGCGGTACGTCGGCCAGCCACCCGCCTTCAAGCATGTAGGCCACCGACTGCAGGTTAGCCAGCGTCGGGGCGCGCACCTTTAGCCGCTCGGGTTTGTCGGTGCCGTTGGCCTTCAGGTAGTGTATATCCTCGCCGCGCGGCGCTTCATAATGGTTCACGGCCTCGCCTGCGGGGATGCGCCACGGCACCTTTACGGCTATGGGGCCTTCCGGCAGGTTGTTCAGGACCTGGTTTATGATCTTGTAGGATTCCATCAGCTCAAGCGCGCGCACTACCAGGCGGCCGAAGACGTCGTTGGTGTTATGCGTGATCAGGGCGAAATCCAGTTCGTTATAGATCAGGTAAGGGTCGTCCTTTCGCACATCGCGCTTTACGCCAGAGGCGCGCGCGGTGGGGCCCACGGCACCCCGCTCGATGGCCACTTCGTAGGGGAGCTTGCCCACGTTCTGCGTGCGGGCCAGCACGGTCGGCTCCTCGGTGGCGAGCTTGATGTAATACTTGGTGCGTTCTTCAAGGTAATGTATCCGCTTGAGCACTTCCGCTTTCTGCTCCGCGGTGATGTCGCGGCGCACGCCGCCCAGGGTGTTGATAGAGTAGTGCACGCGGTTGCCGGAGAGGAGCTCCAGGCAGTCCAGCACCTGTTCGCGGTCCCGCCAGGTGTACATGAACAGCGTCTCAAAGCCCATTTCGTAGCCGGCCACGCCCAGCCACAGCAGGTGGCTGTGCACGCGCTCAAGCTCCGCGAACAGCGTGCGTATGGCCAGGGCCCTCTTGGGGGTTTCGGCCTTGGCCAGTTCCTCAACGTTCGTTATATAGGTGGTGGTGTGAGAGTGCGAGCAGATGCCGCAGACGCGCTCGATAAGGTAAAGGTTCTGCATGTAGGTGCGCCCTTCGGCCGCCTTCTCCATGCCGCGGTGATTATAGCCCAGGTTTACGCCGGCGCTGGTTATCTGTTCGCCTTCCAGCACCAGCATGAAGTTCTCCGGCTCTTTCAAGGCCGGGTGCTGCGGACCGAACGGGATGGTTATTTTGGACATATTATTTCGTCTCCGTTTTGGGAGCGTTCTGCTGCGCCAGGTAGTCCTCGGTTTTCCAATCTTTGCGCAGTGGGTACTGGTCCGTGGGGAAATCATCGGGCAGCGGGTAGCGGCGGCCCGGGGGCAGGCCCTGCACCTTTATTCCGAACATGTCCTCGAGCTCGCGCTCATAGGAGAGCGCGCCGGGGAAAGCGGCCAGGACGCTGGGCAGGGAGGGGGTGGTGCGCGGGGTCTTCACTTTTACTGTCACTATCGTCTTCGTGTCGGTGACGTGGTAATACGCGCCGAAGTTCTCCCCCTCGTCAAAACCGGTAATGGTGGCCAGATGGTTGAACCCCTGGGCTTTCAGCCAGGCCATGATCTCCGGAAGTTTCTCCGTGGCGGCGTCCAGCCAGACGCGGCTGTGGCGCTGCACCAGCGCGTTGGAAACTGACCCGGGAAACTTGGCCTCCAGCGCTTTCTTTATCGTTTCTTCGTTTTTAAAATCGCTCATTGGTTCCTCACTTGGCCGAGGCTTCTACGCTCTGTATCATTTTAACCACGCCGTCTATTATCGCCTCCGGGCGCACGGGGCAGCCGGGAATATATACGGAGACCGGCAGTATCTTGTCCACTCCGGGTACTACGCTGTAGCAGCCGTCGAAGACTCCGCCGGAACAGCCGCAGGCGCCTACAGCCATCACGAATTTAGGGTCTGGCATCTGGTCGTAGATCCTCTTGAGGCGCTTAGCCTGCTGGCGCGTAACCGGGCCGCTTACCACCAGGATGTCCGCGTGGCGCGGTGTGGCCTTAAGCACTATGCCGAAGCGCTCTATGTCGTACTTGGGCGTAAGCGCGTCCACTACTTCTATGTCGCAGCCGTTGCAGGCGCCGGAATTAAAATGCAGTATCCAGGGCGATTTGAGCAGCGCCCAGGTGATGAGTTTGTCTATGGTTTTCATAATAGTGCTCTTAGCCAACGAAGAGGATTGCCAGTATTACCGCTACCGAGGCGAGGTACCCTAAAACCAGGCCGAACCCCGCCGACATGGGGTTGAAGCTCCAGGTGGCAAGCATCAGCCCGGCCACGTGCAGCAGCGTGAAGAAAATAGCGAAAG
This sequence comes from Elusimicrobiales bacterium, assembly GCA_036171915.1. GTDB lineage: Bacteria > Elusimicrobiota > Elusimicrobia > Elusimicrobiales > UBA9959 > UBA9959. Next base: position 3,796 of record JAVHRY010000021.1, read on the forward strand.
GGAAGAAGCCCTGGTAGTCAGGGACCGCCCTGGCCTGATCAGCGGGCACCACCTCGCCGCAGCCGTAGGCCTCGTGCTTGGCTGAGCCCGGCAGCCGCGCGGGCTTGGCGGCTATGGGCGAGAGCGTTGCTGAAAGCGCCATCACGAACAGCAGCGAGATTATGAAGACCACGGGAGGGAAAAGGAAGATGTTCATGGTTTTATCCTTTCAGGCTGTCCAGCTTCCAGATGTCGTCGGAGCCGTTGATGCGGAAGTTCTTTACCAGCAGCGCGAGGCCCGCGGCTACCACCACCACTTCTATCACTATCATGGTGACGAGCAGCGCCTGGGCGAGGATGATGTTGTTGGTAAGCGCGCCCGCCGAAATTACGGTGAGCATCGCCCCTTTGGAAATTATTTCCAGGCCTATGAGCTGCCGCACTACGCTGCGCGAGGCCAGCATGCAGTAGAGGCCGATGAAAATTATGATGGAGATTAAATACCAGTCGGCAGCGAAAATATTCATTTGTTCTGTGTCCTCCTCGGGAAGACCGACTTTATCATAAAAACGCCAGCGGCCAGCATCACCAGTTGGCCGAGCAGGTCCGGGCGGCGCAGGCTCCAGAGAGTTATCCCCAGGTAGCCGCCGCCGGGGGCTATTTTAGCGCCGTCGGCAAGCTCCGCGAAAAAGGCCGGCAGGTAGAACCAGCCCGCTATGGCGAAGATCGCCGCGGCCAGCGGCAGGGCGTAAAAGCGGGCCCGGCTTCCGGGGCGCTTCTCGTCCTCCAGCCGCACCAGGCTTACCGCCCCTATGAACAGTATCGTGATGAGGCCGCCGCAGACTGAAAGTTCGAACACCGCCGCCCAGGGGGCGCGGAAGCTGAAGAAAATAAGGGAAACGGTTACGCTGACCAGCGCCAGCATTATCGCGGAGGCGAGCAGGCGCCTGGCCATAACGGCCCACATAGCCAGTAAAGCCGCGAGAGCGAACAGCAGTGTATGGTAGGTCATAGGATTATCCTTTCGGCAACCATCTTCACATACGTGTAAAAATACGGGAACAGCAGGCCCAGCGCCACTATTAGCGCGCTCATGAATACCACGGGGGCCAGCATCGGGGCCGAAACCTCCGGCGAGCTCTCCGCGGCCTGAGTCATTTTTCCGAAGAAAACCTTCCTCTGCATTACCATGAAGTAGGCAAGGGTTATTATGCTGGCGAGCAGCGCAAGCACGGCGTATACCTTAAGCCCGGCTTCCCAGAGGGCCAGTATTATTATCAGCTTGCTCCAGAAGCCCGACAGCGGCGGCACGCCCGCGGTTGAAAGCAGCGCCACCACCGAGGTCCACGAGGTCCAGGGCATGGAGTGTTCCAGCCCGCCCAGTTTGTCCATGTCCGTGGTGCCGGCGGATTTCTCTACGCTGGCGCTGTTGAGGAACAGCACGGTTTTAAAAGTGGCGTGGTTTACCAGGTGGAATAAGGCGCCCATAATGGCAAGTTTCGTGCCAAGGCCCGCCGCCAGCACTATATAGCCTATCTGGCTTATGCTTGAAAAGGCCAGCATGCGCTTGAAATTCTTCTGCTTCAACGCGGCCAGGGCGCCCACTATAATAGAAAGCATGCCCAGGAACATCAGCATTTCCGAAACTACCTGCGCTCTGCCGTCAAAAAAGCGCAGCAGGGCGGCCATCTTGATCACCGCGTAGACGCCGGAGATCTTGGTTACTATGCCGCCCAGGTGCGCCGAGACAGGGGCGTAGGCGCCCTGGTAGGCGTCCGGCGCCCAGGTGTGGAAAGGCACTACGCCGGATTTAATAAGAAAGCCTAGCGTCATCAGGGCGGCGGCGAAAGTGACGGTGCCGGTTCCGGAGATGCCCGAGGCCATGAAAATGCGCAGGTTCTCGTACGACAAACTGCCGAGCGTAATGAGCAGCATCGAGATGCCGGCGATGATCAGGGCGGAGGCCGGGAAGGTAAGCAGAAAATACTTCAGCGCGCCCTCTATTCCCCCGGCGGAATCGTCGGTGGTAATAAGCGCGAACGAAGTAACCGCCAGCACCTCTATAAAGACGTACAGCGTAAAAAAGTCGGTGGCCGTTACGATGCCGCACATAGCGCCCACGGAGACCAGTATTAAGGAGTAATAGGCCTGGCGGTTGGGGATTTCCACGTCGATAAACCAGGCGGAGAAGAAGGTGACGCAGAAAGCCACCAGGTAGATCAAAGCTACCAGTAGCAGCGACAACCCGTCCCCGGGAATATCCGCGAAACCGCCGCGCACCATGGAGGGGCTAAGCGCCAGCCAGGCCAGGTTGACAAGCCCCGCCAGCAGCGTTACGTTGGCCAGGAGGTCCGCCCACCTGGGCCGGTGTCTGGCGACGAAAGGAATAAGCACCGCGCTTAAAAGGGGAATAAGGAGATAAGCCAGCAGTCCCTTGTCCATCATTTCAGTCCTCCGTTGCCCGCCAGCAGGATGTAGACGACCGCGCTTATTATGGTCAGGGCCATGTAAAGCGGGTAGGAACCGTTGTGAAAGCGGCTGAACGCCCCGCCGAAGAACCCGGAGGCCGAGCTCGGCAGCGCGTCCGTGGCCCAGTCAAAGAACCTGTCAACCTTGAAAAGAGCTTTGGAAACCGCCGGCACCGCGCGGTCCATTAAAACTTCGTAAAGGTCAAAGACGCGGCGCCCGGCCATGGCGTAAAGTTCTTTAAGCCCCGGGGCGTAGTGTATGTGGTCCGAGGCTTTACTGGCCTTCCCCCCCGCCGCCAGCCCCAGCATGTGGTTCATTACCGCCGCCAGTATTACAATGACGGATAGGAAATAAAGTTTGTCGGGATGGAAGCCCCACAGTATGCCGTGCGGGACGTTCATGGAGGCTAAAGCCGGGGAGATGAACCATTCAACCGGGAACCTGGCGCCGAAGCCGAAAACCACGCAGATGCCGGCGAGCGCCGCCATGGGCAGCAGCATGGAGAACGGGGCTTCCCTGGTCTCCTTCATGCTTTCCTGGCGGGGCCCGAAGAACACGGAGTGCCCGAGTTTCAAAAAGGAGGCGAGCGTAAGGAAAGACCCAAGCTCCGCGGCCAGGAAAAATACTGTATAGCCTGTATCCAGCGTGCCTTTATAGACCAGTTCCTTTGAGAAGAAGCCGTTTAAGGGGGCTATGCCGGAGATGGCGGCGGCCGCTATCATGAAACATATGCCGGTTATCGGCATGGCGCGGAAAAGCCCGCCCAGCTTTGACAGGTCGTTGGTGCCCGTCTGGCGCTCCACCGCGCCCGCGGTCATGAACAGGCAGGATTTGTAGGTGGCGTGGTTGATCATGTGGAACAGGCCGCCGGCTATGCCGATGGGGTTCAGCGTGCCGATGCCGAGGATCATGTAGCCGGTCTGGCTTACCGCGTGGTAGGACAGCAGGCGCTTATAGTCGTTCTGCACCAGGGCCATCATCACGGCGAATAAGATGGTGAAGGCGCCCAGCGACATCAGGACCAGCTGCATGGACCCGTCAAGAACAAAAAGATACACGCTGGCGCGGGCCAGGAAATAGATGCCCAGGAGCTTGTCTATAGCCGCCGGGATATAGGCCATAAAAGGCGCGCTGGAATCGGTGGCCGCGTCGGGGATCCAGGTGTGGAACGGGAAAGCCCCGGCTTTTGAAACGGCGCCGATAAGGAGCAGGAGGTAGGCGAATACCGACCAGCCGTAATCAAGCGTAAGGCGGTTGTGCGAAATTTCAGACATGCTCATGGTGCCCGCTATATAGCCGGTTATGGTTATGCCCACCAGCAGGCAGAGGTCCGTGGTCCCGTTGATGAGGAAGGCTTTCATGGCGGTGCGCTTGGCCGCGGGGGTAGGCTGGGAGAGGGCTATGAAAGTGTAGAGGAAGATCAGCAGGCCTTCCCAGAAGAACAGCATGGCTACCATGTTGTCGGCCAGCACCGCGCCGGCCGCGAAAGCCTGGGTGGCCAGGAGGTTGAAGAAGAACCACTTAGCCTGGCCCTTCTCCCGGAAACTGAAGGAGTACACGGCGATAGCGAGCGAAAAAAGCGACACGGCCAGGAGCAGGAAGGCGCTGAGCCCGTCCGCTTTCAGCGTGAAGGCGACCCCGGAGCCGAGCCAGCTCAAGGAAAGCGCCTCTGGCGGCGCCAGGAAAATGTTAGCGGCGGCCAGCAGGGAGATCAGGGACACGGCTACGGCTATCGTTTCCTTCAGGTAGCGGGTGCGCTCGCGGAGGAGCAGCATCGAAAGGGCGGCAGCGAGGGGCAGGACTATCGGGATTAGTATGAGGTTCATTGGAGGTTCACTCCTAAGGTGTTTGTGAGGAGTTCAGTATACGCCGACGGATAATAGATCAGCGCGCCGAGGGCAAGCCCGATAAGCGCCAGCGCCATCACGCTCGCCACCATGGTAAAAGAGCCTTCTTTGGGGCTTTCGTGCCCGGCAGGCTCTCCCAGGAAGATCTTATAGAACAGGCGTACCAGATACAGCAGCGTCATCATCGCGCCGGCAAGGAACATAAGCAGCACCAGCAGGCTGCCGTTCTGGGCGGCGCCTGAGAAAACCAGGAACTTGCTGAAGAAACCGCCGAAGGGCGGTATGCCCATAACGGAAAGCGAGCAAAGGGCGAAGGCCACCCCGGTAAAAGGCATGGAGGAGAACAAGCCGCCCATCTTGTTTATATCCTTATTGTGAGTCTTCTGCTCGATGATGCCCGCGCAGAGGAACAGCCCGCCCTTGGCTACGCTGTGCATGAGTATGTAAAGCAACGCGCCGGAGAAGGCGGTCTTGTTGCCGGAAGCCAGCCCCAGGAATATGAAGGCCAGCTGGCTTATGGTGGAATAGGCTATTATCCGCTTAATGTCGGTCTCTATAAGGGCCGCACCCGCCGATACCAGGGCGCTGGCCCCGGATATGTAGAGCACCGCGGTGGAGAAGCCGTCCGGGGCGGCGAACGTAACGCCGAAGATGCGCGCGTAGGCGTAAACGCCGATCTTTACCAGCACGGCCGCGTGCAGCAGGGAGGTTACGGTCGAAGGCGCGACGCCGGCGTCGGGCAGCCAGGTGGAGAACGGCAGGGTCGCGGATTTCGAGAGGATGCCGATAAGGATGAAGGACGCCGCTACCCCCGAGATGGCGGCCCCGTGCAGCGCGCGCAGGTCCAGCGTGCCGTAGTCGAAATAGACCATTATGATGCCGACCAGCATGCACAACGCTCCGAAAACAGTTACCAGCAGGGTTTTATTAGCCTTAGCCACGTCGCGGTCACTGCGGAAGAAGCCCACAAGCCGCCAACTGCAGAAGCCCGTCATTTCCCAGAACACGTATATCCAGAGCAGGTTGGCCGAGAAAACCAGTCCCATCATTGAGCCCAGGAAAAGCACCACCATGGTGTAATATTCGGTCTGGTTGTCATAGTGGGAGATGTAATCCACGGAGTAGATCAGAATTATAGCGCTTACGAAGGCCGAGACCGAGGCCATGAAGACCGAAAGCAGGTCCGCCTGCAGTATAAGGTCAAAGCCGAGCGGGAAGTTCATGGTCCAGTAAGCGGGCTGCCCCGACAGCACCGGCCCGAACAGGGAGGCCGCCGCGAAGAAAGTGTAAATACCCAGGAGCACGGCGAAGGTGTTCCTGGCCGCGGTCGAGATCCGGGCCGCGAAAGGTATTAAAAAAGCCCCGAAAACAGGTACTGCTACTGCCGTTATAAGCGTTTGTATTGGGAGATTCATAAATTTTCCTTGAACAATATTATATAAAAACGAAAGTATCTCCTTTTTAAAAAAAACTAATAAGGGTATAAGAAAGACTAATAATACGGCCTGAGAACCGGAACTTGCCGCGGCGGGGCAGCGGAATTAGCGGCGCTGCCCTCAAGCCCGCGGCTCCCGGACCGCCGGACCGGCCGTTATAGCGGTATATTGCCCGTATGGGGATGCTCCCCGGGGCGCCGCTTGGACGCAAGCATCCGGAAGGCGCTTATGAGCCTGGCGCGGGTGTCCGCCGGCTCTATTACTTCGTCGATGGACCCGGTGGAAGCGGTCTGGTAAGGTGAAGCGAACTTATCCGAGTATTCCTTGGCTAGTTTCGCGCGCAGCGCTTCCCTGTCCTCCTCCTTCGCTTCTTTTATCTGGCGGGAGTAGAGGATCTCTACGGCGCCTCGCGGGCCCATCACGGCGATCTCCGCCGACGGCAGCGAGAAATTTATGTCCCCGCTCATCAGTTTCGAGCTCATGGCTATGTAAGCCCCGCCGTAAGCCTTCCTGAGCACCAGGGTAACCTTGGGCACGGTGGCTTCCGAATATGCGTAAAGGAGCTTCGCGCCGTGGCGGATGATCCCGCCGTGTTCCTGCGCCACGCCGGGCCAGTAGCCGGGCACATCCACCAGCGTGAGTATGGGAATGTTGAAGCTGTTAAGGAAGCGGATGAAGCGGGCGGCCTTGTCCGAGGCGTTGATGTCCAGGGCGCCGGCCATATGCGCCGGGTTGTTGGCTATCACGCCCACTACCTCGCCGCCCAGGCGGATGAAGCCCACCACGATGTTCTTGGCGAAGTCGTGGTGCACTTCCAGGAATTTGTGGTCGTCGGAGATCCACCAGATGATATGGGTCACGCGGTATGGCCTGCGGGGGTCCATCTCGCAGAGTTTCTCCATCAAGGTGATCTTCCGGCCGGCCGCGTCCTTCGTCTCGTGCCCGGGCGCCTTTTCGGCGCGGTTCTGCGGCAGCAGGCTCATCAGCTCCTTGACCTGCCGGAAGCAGTCCTGCTCGGAATTGGCCACGAAATGGCACACTCCGGATTTGCTGGCGTGCGTCATGGAGCCGCCCAGCGTCTCGAAATCCACTTCCTCTCCGGTGGCGGCTTTCACCACTTCCGGGCCGGTGACGAACATGTGGCTGATGCCCTTGACCATGAACACGAAATCCGTGAGGGCCGGGGAATAGACGGCGCCGCCGGCGCAGGGGCCCAGGATTATGGAGATCTGCGGCACGACTCCCGAGTACTTGGTGTTGCGGTAGAAGATCTCGCCGTAGCCGTCCAGGGAGTCCACGCCTTCCTGTATGCGGGCGCCGCCTGAGTCCAGTATGCCTATCATGGGCATTTTGGCGTCCGCGGCCATGTCCATCAGTCTCGCGATCTTATCGGCGTGTATGCGGCCCAGCGAGCCGCCCATCTGCGTGAAATCTTCGGAAAATATGGCCGCAGGGCGGCCGCCTATCCTGCCGAAGCCGGTTATGACGCCGTCGCCTTTAATGTGTTTGTCCTTTACGCCGAAATCCGTGCAATGGGTCTCCATCAGCAGGCCGAGTTCCTGGAAGGAGCCTTCGTCCACCAGGTAGGCGATCCTTTCGCGGGCGGTAAGCTTGCCCTTGGCCTTCTGGGCCGCGATCTTGTCGGCCGGCCCCCCGGCAGCGGCGGCTCCCTGTATTTCCCTGTAGCGCTTCAGGGTCTCCGGCACTACGCGCACACGCTTGGTGTGTGATTTTTTCGCGTTAGCCTGGTCGGCAGCGGCGCCTGCTATCGGGTCTTGCATTACATCGGCCATAGGTGTATCCTCGCTTTCCTTATATATTACCTTTTTAGGAGCTCATTCTCATCCCGCAGCCCGCGGCCACAGCGGTCCAGAATCCTTCCGGGAAGGCCCGGGTTTCCACCGTGAACCGGGGGCTGCCCAGTTCCTTGTACCGCGCAAGCGTTTTCCCGCTGAAACTGATATCGGCGGCCGCCTTTATCTCCAGCGGGTCCGCCATGAGGCCCAGCCCCAGGGCTTTCAAGAGGGCTTCCTTCAGGCTCCAAAGCCTGGTGGCCTCGGAAGGGTCCGGCTCCGGCAGTTCCGCGGGATGGAAATAATCGGCGTACCAGGCGGGGTGGCGCGCCTCTATCTTTTCAAGGTCGGCGCCAAGGAAGGTTGAGCCGGGCTTTATGGCGGCCATGGCCCAGCCGTTAGAGTGCGAGATGGAAAGCAGCGCGCCGCCGCAGGCCGGCCGCCCTAAATGGTCGGCGGCTATTTCAAAAGAAGACAGGTCCCCCCCACGGAGCCCGGCCAGCAGGGTTTTAGCGGCCAGGCGCCCGGCCAGCCATTCCTTGCGTCTTTTTTCCATTTTGAAGGCGGAGTAGCGCAGCGCTTCCGCCGGGGAAAGCGAGTCCCCCGCTTCAAGCCCTTCCACCCGGACGAACTTTATCCGTGTCCCGGTAGCCGCCCACTCTTCTGTGCCGACATCGTTCATTCGGCGGTTTTATATCGGAGTGGGGATCATGGCGTAGCCGCGGATCTCCGCCGTCAGGTTATAATCCCGGTCAAAAGCCCAGGCATCATAAAGGCTGCGGCCGTCTTCGGTGCGGCCTTTGAAGACCCCGTAAAGAAAAAGCGTCTCGGGGTCCACCGGCTCCTGGTCGTACACGATGGCCGCGCCTACGGCGTCGGGCAGGGCCATGGCCCTGTCGAACTGGATATCGCGCCAGCCGCAGGCCTGGAAGAGCGACTCAAAAACCAGCGGGTGGAAAATAAGCTTCGGGTGGCCCTGCTTCCACATAGGCGCAACCGGCCTTTTGAAAACCGCCAGCACGGAATTTTTATCCACGGATATTATACCGTCCAGGACCCTGAAGCTGGGGCCGTGGAAATAGGTCCTGTAGATAGCCGCGGCATCGGCCTTGTACTTGATCGTTTTAGGCAGCGCGGGGTGCGCGGCCTGGTTCCAGGCGGATTCCGCCTTTTGTGAAGACGTCGCTTTAAAGTGCGTGCGGGTAGTCCCGAGGCGCAGGCCTTTAGGGCTGACGAAGTCCGACTCCAGGCGCATCTCGCAGCCTTCCCCGGCCGCGGCGGCTTTTATCTTTATCTCCGCCGGCTTGTTCCTGAGGAGCTTTATGGGCACCGCGAACCTTACCGCGGTAAGCGCCTTCGGCGCCGCGCCGGAAAAAAGGGCCGCTGTTTCCGCGAAGGTCTCAAGGCCTATCACCCCGGGGACGTAGGGCGTGCCGTTTATGGAATGGTCGGCGAGGAAAGGGTCGGCCTCAAGGGAGAAAACTTTTACCGCCGAGAGCGTTTCCCCCTTCACGCGGTCCTCCACCTTAGGCGCGAAGTGGAAGTTGGTGGCGCTGGAGGCCGAGAACCCGGGCTCGTAGAGCAGCTGCTTGTCCCAGTCCATCTTGCCGAGGCTGCCGGAAAGTAGTATCTCCGGCACTTTGCCGTAGGCCAGCTCGTCGATGATGGCCTGCATGCCTTCCGCGGGGTAGAGGAATTCCATCTCCTGGGATTTCAGGAAGGCTTCCACGCCGGGCCTGGCGCCCATGCCGATCTGCGCGTAGCCCGTCATGTCCACGCTGAAAGCGCGCACGCCCTTGTTATGCTGGCTTAAGCAGAACTTGGCGATGTAGTCCGAGGCCGCCGCGTAGTCGGTCTGGCCCAGGTTGCCGAACTTGCCGGCTATGGACGAGGCCATGATCCAGAAGCCCTTCTCCTTAATAACGCCGGATTTCCAGAGGTTAATGGCGGAGTCGGATTTTGTCTTGAAGATCAGGACGAACTCGTCTACGGTTTTGTCCGCGGCCAGTTTGGAACGCTCAAGGCCTGCGAAGTGCACCACGCCGTCCAGCTGCCCGAAGTCCGCCTTTATATTTTCCATCACCGAGTTGAAAGCCCCGGCGTTGTTAAGGTCGCAGCGGTAATAGGAGACCTTCACGCCGAGGGCGCGCATGGCCTCCAGGTTCTTGTGCATCTCGGAGGCGTCTTTGAGCTTTGTGAACTCTTTCTCCAGTATGGCCGGGGTGGGTTTCTCCGTAGTGGCTTTTATCTCGCTCCAGAGCTCGCCCATCTTATAGGCGTTCATCTCGGCCGGGGTCATAGTGGTCAGGCGCTTGGCCTTGTCGCTAAGGTCAATGATATCCAGTATCACGATGTTGGCCTTATGCTGTTCGGCGAGCATCCTTGAGAACATCGCCCCCAGGCCGCGGCCGCCGCCGGTAACCATAACGTTGCGGCCTTCCAACTCGGTGGTCCGGCGCGACCTGTCCAGCGCGCCCGGCTTGCCCACCAGCGTCCAGCGCTTGCCGTCGGCGTAGCCGATGGCGAGGCGCTTGTCCGAATAGAGTATCTCGTAGAAGGTTTTCTGCACTATGGTCTGGTTCGAGGAACTGGGCTCGAAGTCCAGCATCTTCACCGCGCTGTGCTCTAACTCCTTGCGCAGGCAGAGCGTGGTGCCGTGTATGGCGCCGTAGACCGGGTCGTAGGCTTCGCGGGTCTTGTAGCCGAAGCCGCCGTCCAGGGTAGTTACTACGGCCAGGAAGGTGGTGTGGCCGGGTTCGGTCTTAAGCAGGCCGGCGCCCAGGTATTTGGCCGCCATGAACAGGGGCAGGGCGTAGCGCTTCATGTCCTCCAGCGCGGCCGTATCGGCCGAAAGCGACTTTACCATGCAGCCCGGCAGGTAAACTATCCCCTGGGTGTCGGGGTGGGCCGCGGCAAAGCCGGTCAGCGCTTTTTCCAGCGCCTGGCTGTTTTTAAAATCCACGGTGATGGCGTCTTTGATCTTGGTTTTTGCCGGGGTAAAGATATAGGAATCGGCGCGGTGCTTGTTGAGCTCCGCGCGGAAAGCCTTGGCCAGGTCCAGGTCTTCGGTAAAGATCGCCACGGGCCGCTTGGGAGAGAGTTTCTTTATTACTTCCTGCTCCACCGGGGCCTGTATTATAACCGGCACGTAGCGTATGTGGCGCTTGGGATGTTCCGGCTGCGGCTGTCCCCCCGCGGGTTTGGCCGCAAGGTCCAGCAGCTCCGGCTGCATTGGGGCGGCAGCGGCGACAGTCCCGTGTGCCGCTTCCGGCTGGCCCTTCAAGCTTTGCGCTTCGCGCTTTACTGGCGCCGCCTCCACGCCTTTCGCCTCCAGCACGT
>JAVHRY010000021.1:14758-19780 GCA_036171915.1 Elusimicrobiales bacterium
CGCTTCCGCGCTCAGGGACGCGGTATGGCTGACGGCCGGCGCGGCGGCGTGCTGCGTTACCGGGGCGGCTGTGACAGCGACAGTCCCGTGCGTTGCTTCCGGCTGGTCTTTTAAACTTTGCGCTTCGCGCTTTACTGGCGCCGCCTCCACGCCTTTCGCCTCCAGCACGTATTTAATGCAGTGGCGTATGGTCGGGTAATCTTTAAGCGACACGTTCTCGCTGCGGGCGATGGCGTAATGCTCGCGTATGGCGGCGAAGAGCTCGGCTTGCTTCACGGTGTCTATGCCTAGGTCGGCCTCCATGTCGAGGTCCAGCTCCAGCATGTCTTTAGGGTAGCCGGTCTTTTCGGCTAGCATATTAAGAATTTCAGCCTGGACCGCTTCCGCGCTCAGGGACGCGGTATGGCTGACGGCCGGCGCGGCGGCGTGCTGCATTGGGGCGGCCGCCGCGGCAACGGCAACGGGCTCGGGCCTGGGCGCGGCGGCGGATATCACCACGGGCTCGGTTTTCGGAGCCGCGCCGTGCGGTTTATGCCCGGCGGTTTTATTGTCCTTTACCCTGAGCGTGTTGAAAGCTACTTCCAGCTCGGCGGCCTGGTCGCCGGAGATCTCCTTCAGCCAGGCTGTGTAGCGGGCCGGGTTCTCGTAGCGGGTTTCCCCCGCCGTCCAGACGCGTTCCATCATGGACATGGCCATATGCGAGCCGAAGCCGGCCGCGAAGCGCAGCGCGTACTTCAGGTCGTAATGCCCGCCCTTGGACAGGTTGATGCCGGCCAGTTCGGGGTCCGGCACTTTATAGTTGGCGATCGGGGGAATGATGCCGGTGTTGAGCGCGCGCACGGCGACTACGTCCTCGAGCGAGGCGCCCATGGTGTGGCCGGTAAAGCCCTTCACGTTGCTGACCACCACCTTGTCTGCGGCGGCGCCGAAAGCGCGGCGCAGGGCCTTCACTTCGGCCGAGGCGGAGCCGCCGCGGGCCGGGGTGTAGGTCTCGTGGGACATGAACATCGTGTACGGCGCTATCTCTTCTTTCTTAAGCCCGTAGATGCGCTCCAGCTTGGCCACGAAGTTCTCCATCACGGAGGAAACGTGGTCGGTGTCCAGGCGGGTCACGTGGAACGCGGAGTTGGCGCACTCGGTGAGCAGCAGCCGGGCGAGCGGCACCATGCCGCGGGCGCGGGTGAGGGTTTCATCCTCTATCACCATGCCGACGGCGGCGGAGCCGGCTATCAGGCCGTGGCGGCGCAGGTCGAAGGGCAGGGCGGCCTCGGAGACGTTCTCCTTGGTGGTGGCGGTGCCGGAGGCCAGGAAGCCGGGCATGGTCCAGCCCTGCATCTCGCGGTTGGTCACGTCGTCGGCGGCTATCACTACCACGCGTTTGCACTTGCCGGCGCGGATCCAGGATTCGGCCGTGAAGACGGCCTCGGTGGTGGAGGCGCAGGCGGCGCTCATGTGGATGGCCGGGCCTTTGGCTCCCACCCACTGCGCGAACTGGCTGTCCGCTATCGGGATTACCTTCAGTAGAAAATTCTGGCTGAAAGCGTAGGGGTCCTTATTGGCGTTGTAATGCGGCAGCTGTACCTGCAGCCAGCCGCGGAGCTCGGCCTTGTCGCTTTCTTCCGGCAGCTTATCCACTATGGAATGGTACAGTTCCCAGAGCTGGGCGGCGTTCTTGTCGGCGTATTTGTGGTTGAAGTAGCCGGCGGCTTCCCTGAGCAGCGATTCGCTGACGGGGAAGGCGGAGGCGAACACCACGCCGGTCTCGGAGGCCAGCGGTTCGGGCAGCGCCCATTTCTCGGGCAAAAAGCTTCCGGTGGTTGTCTTCTTATAGTAATGGATCAGCGGCAGGCCGGCGTCCTTCAGCGCGAGTACCCCGGCCCCTATGGCCATCTTGAACGTCGTGCCGAGGGCCTTGGCCACGGTATGCGGCAGGCCGAATTCCTTCTCTATGTCCAGGTGGCCCACGCGGGCGGAGAGCTTTATAGCCTGGTCCACGGAGTTTATCTTCTCTATGCTGTGGTTGCCCGTAGGGGATTTCACCACGCGGACTATGTTCTTGTCTATCTGCTCGGCGCGCCAGGCGCCGGGGATGGACTCGATCATGTTCTTGCCGGCGAGGATCTCGTCGAGGTTATGCTCGCGGAACAGGCTGTCCCACGTGCCGGGCGTGCCGCCGGCTATGCCGGAGACCGCCAGCGGGTTGAAGTTGAAGCCGTAGTTCTCGGCGAAAGCGGCTTTGTCCGCCGCTAACGGCGCGGAAGAAGAAGCGCCGGCGGAAACGGGCGCGGCCGCCTGGCCGGTTACCTTCATGGCCCAATTCTGATAGTAAGGGTTAAAGAAACTGCCGCCGTGCTGCGGGGCTTTGCCGTCCCACTTCACGGGGATGCCGAGCGCCGTCATGTTGGCCAGCAGGTCGTTGAACTCGGTGATGCCGCCGCGCTTAGGGTGGTTGGAGGCCAGTACGGTGATGTCGTGTTTGTCCTTCAGCGTGGAGGTGGCGAAGGCGCTCAGCACGCGCTTGGGGCCGCACTCTATGAAGGTGCGCACGCCCTCGGCGTACATGCGCTCGAGCTGCTTTATGAATTCCACCGGGCTGGTCATCTGCTTGATCAGCATGTCGTAGATGCCCTGCGTGTCCGTCGGGAAGAAGTCCGCGGTCACGTTGGAAAGGATCTTCATGTCGGCGGGCTTTATGGGGATGTTCTGCAGGAACTTGCGGTAGGGGCCCATGGCCGGGGCCACTATCTCGGAATGGAAAGCGTGGCTCACGGGGATCTCCCCCGCCTCTACGCCCAGGTCCTTGAACAGCTGCACGGCCTGCTCCACGGCCTTGGCCTCGCCGGCTATCACTGTCTGCAGCGGGCAGTTCTTGTTGGCGCAGATGATGTAGCCCTTTATTTTTTTAAGCTCGAAGTCCACCTTGTCGCAGCCCAGCGCCACGGAGGCCATTTTGCCGGGGTCGGCCACCTGCACGTTGGCCATTTCCTTGGCGCGGCTGGTAACGGCTTTCAGGCCGTTCTCGAAGGTGAAGATGCCGGCCGCGGTGGCGGCGGCGTATTCGCCCAGGCTGTGGCCTATGGCCATGTCGGGCTTAATGCCGAATTCTTTGAACAGGCGGTACATCGCTATGTCCGCGGTCATCATGGAAGGCTGGGTCAGCTGGGTCTGCTTTATGGCGGCCTCGCGCTTGGCCAGTTCTTCCTTGCCCTCGCCGGGCTTGCTCCAGATGGCTTCGGTCAGCTTGATGCCGATCATCTTCTCGAGGATCACGTCGGCCTCGTTGAAGGTTTCCTGCACCACCTGATACTTGGCGGCGAGGTCGCGCATCATATCCACGTACTGCGAGCCCTGGCCGGGGAACAGCAGGCCCACCTTGGCCTGGTTGGTGCCGGTCTTGAAAGTGTAAACGCCCTTCAGCTTGAAGTTGAGGGGCGGCTCGGTCCAGGTCTCGGGCTTGGCGTTCTTGACCATAAACTCCACTTTGTCCGTAAGGTCTTTGGGCGATTTAGCCACTATGGAAACGCCGTAGGCGGCTTTGGCCTTCACCATGGAAGGCTGCGCGTAAACGGAGAGCGGGTAGGCTTCGGGCCATTTTGAGAAAGTGCCGGCTGCGGTTTCCCGCGCCTGCTTCAGCACGTCGGCGGGGGTGCCGCCGGTAAAGGTAACGGCTTCGCCCTGGATGGCGGCGAAAGGCGCGCGGGGATTCTCAACTATCTCCACGGCAGCGCGCGGGGCTTCGGTTTCGGCCGAGGGCTTGGCGGAGCGCTGGTGGTTCGGGCCGGTGTATTCTTCCATCAGCACGTGGAAGTTGGTGCCGCCGAAACCGAAAGCGGAAACGTTGGCGCGGCGGATGCCGTCCTTCTTCCAGGGTTCCGCTTTATCGATAACCTTGAAAAGGTTCAGGTCTATGCCCGGGTTGGGCTTCCTGTAGTTTATCGAGGTGGGCAGCGTCTTGTTGTAGATGGCGAGCGCCGTTTTGGCTATGCTCACCGCGCCGGCCGCGGCCTTGGAATGGCCGATCTGGGATTTAACGGAGGTGAGCCCGAGCTTCTTGCCGTGGCCCATATACGGGCCGAACACTTCTCCCAGCACCTGTACCTCGGCGGCGTCGCCCACCTTGGTGGCGGTGCCGTGCGCTTCCACAAAATCCACGTCGGCCGGGGAATAGTCCACGCCGGCGAAGGCGTTCTCGATGGAGATCTTCTGGCCCTTGGGGTTGGGGGCGGTGATGCCCTTGCCCTTGCCGTCCGAGGACGCGCCCACGGAGTTGATCAGCGCGTAGATCTTGTCGCCGTCGCGCACCGCGTCGGACAGGCGTTTAAGGATATAAATAGAGACCGCTTCGGCCATCACAAAGCCGTTGGCCCTTTCGTCGAAGGAGTAGGAACCGTCGGCCGAAAGCGCGCCGATCTTGCAGAACTTAACGAAAGCGGGCGGGCTCATCATTTCGTCCGCGCCGCCGGCCACGGCCATATCGAACTTTCCGGCGCGCAGGCCCAGCACCGCGTAGTCGAGCGCGGCCATAGAGGAGGCGCAGGCCGCGTCCATGGTCATGCTGGGCCCGTTCAGGTTGAAAACGTTGGCGATGCGGCCGGACGTAACGTTCGACAGCTCGCCGGGCATGGTGTCCTCGGTGATCTTGATGATCCCGTTGTCTATGCCTTCTTCGAACTCCCGGATCAGTGCTTCCTGCTTTTCCCGCGGCAGCGAGGCGAAAGAGGCGGTCTTCCTGAGGATGTCCTCGTTGTAGAACTTGTAGACGCGCAGGTCGGTCATTTCCTTGCGCATCGCGCCCATGGCGTTGCCTATCACGGCCGCGGTCATTTTCGGGTCGAAGGCCTTCTTGTCGTAGCCGGAATCCTCCAGCGCCATGCGCACGGCCTCTATGGTCATCTGCTGCAGGCGGGAGATCTGGACCGCGGTCTGGGGCGGTATCTTGTACCGGATGGAGTCGAATTTGAAGCCTTCGATGAAGCCGCCTATCTTGGAATAGGTCTTGTCCGGGGCTTTATGGTCTTCCGA